>JAQUXG010000157.1 GCA_028692515.1 Kiritimatiellales bacterium
CGTCCTGATTGTACCAGGCGGCTTCGGCCATCGGGCGCAGGAAGGTGAAGATCAGCGGCGCCATCCAGAGACCCCAGCGCAAAACGTACACGGTGCCGTCGGCCAGCTCGGTGACGCCGCCGCGTGTGGCAATACGCTTGATGGAGGAGATGTCGCGGTTGAGCAGCGCGGAGAGAAACGCTTTATTGATTGCAAAAAGCGGCGCAGCGATTCCCCAGCCGATCACGCCCATCAGCGCTTCGTTGAAGAGAATTTTCGCGCCGCCGGAAGCCGGTGACAGAACGATGTGGCCCCAGCGGCTGATGAGAGCGGTGAATTCGTTCGGCGCGGTGGTGCGCAAGTTCTGGCAGCGGGTGACGATCTCGGCCGGATTGAGGTTGACGCTGTTGTAGAGCTCAAACTTGGTTCCAATGATTGGAAGCTGCGCGGCATCGAGATAGAAACCAATGCCCGCGCCGATGAACGCGCCGAGCGCGCTTTCGACCCAATAGTATCTCCACGATTTTACGCCGCCGATGCCGCGCGCGCTGAAGAGCAGATCGCGCAGGAAACTCACGCCTCCGAAGGCCGCCGCGCCCGCCAGCGCGCCAAAGCCGATGCGTTGCTGCGTCGGCAGTCCGGAAAAATTCATGTGCAGACCGATCGCAAATGCAAGACCGAGGATCAATCCGCGAAACCAGAGCACCGGATCTTTATAGGCGCATTTTGCGCGACCGAAAAACGACTGGCTGCCGTCGAAGGTTTCAATGACGGTTTTGAAGAGCGGAAATACCGCGACGCCGATCAGCGTGAAAAGCAACAGTGGCGAGGTGTGATAGAGATTCTGAATCCAACCGGAATAAACCAGCGCGTGAAACAGCTGAAGCAACCCCATCAGCACGCCGCTGAAGACCATCCCTTTTTTCATGCCGCGGATGGCGTCGTCCTGCGCGACAGTTCCAGACGGCGCGTTGCCGTGCATCGCACCGAGGATCAGCCCGGTGAAGAGATAAACGATTCCCCAGAGCGGCGCCTGAGAAAACATGGTGGCAAGTACGACTGCGAACGGACGTAATAGCACCGGAAGCGCGGCGACGGCGGAGCCAGAGCCGAGGTCGGCAATGGTTGGTGCGGCGGTGACCAGCAGGGAAAGAACGATGAGCGCGCGGTGCACCTTGAGCGATAGAAGCGGCCGCTCGCGGTTGATCAGCGACGACGCGTTGGCGATCGCTTCGCCAGCAACAAAGATCAGCAGCGCCTGCACCGCGAAATGATGAAACGACTGCATGGCGAGTAGCAGACCGAAGACAAACGGTGCGGCGGTAATGATTCCGCAGCCAAACAGGCCGAGCGGTTTGCGGCGCATGTTGAGACGCACCAGATTGGCGATGTGATAGATCAGCACAAACAGCGCGGCACCGAATCCGCTGAGCTGGAGAAATCCGGTCAGCGAATCGGGTGCCTGCCAGAGTACCTCGTGGCTGGCGGCGGCCGCCAGCAGGCCGGGACAAAGCGAAGCGTTCAGTGCTTCAACCGCGAAGAGCGGACGGCCGCCTAACGCAAGCTTGAGAAGCAGGCCGGAAAGCACGGACGCGGCGGCGACCGCAAAACAGATCCACCCTGAATTGAGCAGATTCATTTTGCCAATGGCATAAACGCCCAGCACAGACGTAACGATCAGCACGGCGGAAAAACCGAACATCAGGTCGCGGGCGAATCCCTTGACCGCGACTTTGCGTTTGCGGCGGATCACCGCGATCAGCAAACTGATCAGCAGGCTGAAAACGGCGACCCCGCCCAGCCGTCCCCAAAGCGTGGCACGCACCTTCTCCCAAAGCGGCAGCGTTTGAAACGTCATGTCCATCCGGATACGGCCCACCGCCGGATTATCGCCGCCGGTACGTTGAATCAGCAAAACCGTTTCGTTTAACTGCCCGATTTCCCGCCAATCAATCAATTCGCGCGTTGTATTCCATCCCGATCCGACACGAACCGGAAAGCGTTGCGTTCCTTCCGTGCCTTTGATTTCAACCGCGAGCGCCACATCGGCCAGCTGCCCTTCCGGAATATAGATGCCGAGCTCAATCACATCGACCGATCCGGCGGCCAGTTCGGCGGGGTATTCTTTGGCCCAGACGCCGGCGGCGGTCTGGTCAGGAATGGAATAATCGATAATCAGCAGATCGCGGTTGAGCGGCGCATCGTGAAACTCACGAGAGATGGAGGCCTGTGCCGCGCCGATATTGAAACTGCCCTGCTGTTTGGCATCGATAAAGCCAATCGGGGCCGCCTGCGAACAGACCGCCACCATCCAAACCAACAGACCGAAACCGACCCGCCCGAAGCTTTTACCCATGCGCAAACCCTGCCCGTTCCCGCTGTTTTGTGCAATCCAATGTTTGAAACCCGCGAGGCAAATCAATAGCCTTTGAAGCCATGAAGAAGAAACCGCTGTTTCTCGAAGAGCTGTCCATCTGGCTGCGCGGGCGTTTTTCGCTGACCGGCGAGGAAAAAGTCTGGATGTTGCTCATTCTCATCATCTGCTGGG
Organism: Kiritimatiellales bacterium; assembly: GCA_028692515.1. Taxonomy (GTDB): domain Bacteria; phylum Verrucomicrobiota; class Kiritimatiellia; order Kiritimatiellales; family Tichowtungiaceae; genus Tichowtungia. The sequence goes on from JAQUXG010000157.1 coordinate 2,528, forward strand.
CAGGTCTCGTCAGCCGCTATTTCTATCTCAAACATCAGACTCCGCAACAGATAGAGGCTTCCCAGAAGCCATAGTCTTTTGACCTTAGACTTTTGACCGGTTATGCTCCGGTCAATGAAAGTTGCCATTGTCCATTACCATGCCCGTCCCGGCGGAGTCACACGCGTCGTCGAACGCGCGGTCGAATCGCTCGGCGACCGGGCAAACTGTCTGTTCTTCACCGGCGAGGCTGCGCGCGGCGAAACCCCGTTACAGAAAAAAATCCGCGTTTTTCCCAGCCTTGGATATTCCACCGACAAAAAGTTCCACCCGACCAACGGGAGAGAGGCTGGCGCGGAGCGACGGCAACGAAACGAAGTGCAGTGGCAACCCTTGGAACTTTTAAAACGCGCGCGCGGCGCGTTCGGCGGCGAGCCAGACGTCTGGCATATTCATAATCACAGCCTCGGGAAAAACCCGGCGCTGATGCAGGAGATTATGAATCTCGCCATGGCCGGGCGGAAAATTCTGCTGCAGATTCACGATTTTGCGGAGGACGGGCGGCCGGATAACTATGCCAACCTTGGAAAACTCAAGGACCGCCTTTATCCCGTTGCCGATCACATCCACTACGCCGTACTCAATAAACGCGATTACAGCTTTCTCCATGCCGCCGGAATTCCGGAATCCAACCTGCATCTGTTACCCAACACCGTCTCCGCCCTCCCCTCGCCGAAATATCCAGAACCCCGCGATCCGGAAGCTGAATTTCTATACGTCTATCCCTGCCGGGCCATCCGCAGAAAAAATCTGGGTGAACTGATGCTGTGGAGCGCACTGATGCCGGAGGCCAAATTTGCGGTCACGCTCGCGCCGAAAAATCCGGAAGTAAAACCGATTTACGATGCATGGGTCGCCTTCGCCGAAGAACTCCATCTGAACATCGAACTGAATGCCGGCGCGGACACACCGTTCCATAAAATGATCCTCAAGGCCGATGCGCTGATCACCACCAGTGTCGCCGAAGGATTCGGCCTTGCCTTCCTTGAACCGTGGCTGGCTAACAAGCCATTGGTCGGACGCAACCTGCCGGAAATCACCGCCGACTTTGCGGAACACGGTCTCGATCTTTCCGCGCTCTACAACCGCCTGCCGGTTCCATTAATTTCCAAAGGTTGGAACATTTCGGATCAATTTTTCCAAGGTTTGGAAAAAACGATGCGGGCGTCGCGCGAAGCCTACGGCCGCGAATGGAACGACGGGATTCTGGAAGAGGCCAAAGCCGCACTGGTTCAAGACGGCACCGTTGACTTCGGCATTCTTGATGAAGAAATGCAGCGCACGATCATTCGTGCGGTAAAAGCTGATCCGTCGCTTCTTGATTTTTCACTCGGCGATTCGTCTGCCGCCATTGCGGCAAACCACACGGTTACCGAAACCGCATATGGCTCGAAAGCCTACGGCGATCAGCTTTTTGCGATCTATGAAAAACTGCTGGCCGCCAAACCGGGAACGGTGAAATATGCCGACAGCGAAACGCTGCTCGACGAATTTCTGCAACCGCAACGCTTCAACCTGCTGAGAACATAGGGAAAGGCTTTAGACCTTAGGCTATAGACTTTAGGAACAAGATGAAAACGCTAATCGACCGTATTACAAAGCTGAGCCGACCGATTGAACCGATACCGACCGGACTGAAAATCGATCTGCATCCGATCGACGGAATCGAAACGGTTCTGTTCGATATTTACGGAACTCTGCTGGTTTCCGGCTCGGGCGATGTCGGCACCGCCGCCGCAACAGACAGCTCCGAAGCGATGGCGCAGGCACTGCGTGAGGCTGGGTACAAAGGCAATCTCGAACGCGCGGGCGAACTCGGCCCGGAAATGATGCAGGCGGAAATCCGGCTGTGGCATGAGAAGGCGAAACAAAACGGTTTTGAATACCCCGAAGTGGAAATTTCCAAGGTTTGGAAAAATATCATCCAGAAATTCCAAACCCTGGAAATTCTGAAACCGGATCCGGACGAAGTAAAAATTCTGCGGCTGGCGGTGGAATATGAATGCCGAGTGAACCCGACCTGGCCGATGACCGGCGCGCTGGAAACGATTCAACAACTGAAAGCGCGCGACTTCAAACTCGGCATTGTTTCCAATGCATAGTTTTATACTCCGCTGATTCTCGAAGCGCTGCTCGGGCAATCGGT
>JAQUXG010000158.1 GCA_028692515.1 Kiritimatiellales bacterium
ATCCTGTTATCCTGTCAAAATTCTAATTCCCCCTGATTAAGTTCTGAAACCGGACGAAAGGTTTTGCGGTGATGCGGACACGGGCCGTGGAGGTGAATGGCCTGAAGGTGGACTTTGGTTCCGTAGCCTTTGTGTTTTGCAAAGCCGTACTGAGGGAACTGTGCATCCATTTCAACCATCAGCCGATCGCGGGTAACTTTGGCGATGATGCTGGCGGCGGCGATGGAAAGACTCTGCGCATCGCCTTTGACGATACTTTTCGATTTGCAGGGCAGTCCGCGCACGGGGCGGCCATCGACCAGCGCCAGATCGGGAAGCGGAGTGATCTGTGCCACCGCTTCGGCCATCGCCTTCCAGGTCGCTTGAAGAATATTAATTTCGTCAATGACTCCGGGGCCAATAACGGCGCAGCCGATGCGAGCAAAGTCACACTGCTGAAGGAGTTCGAAAAAACGGTCGCGCTGTTTTTCAGTGAGCGCCTTGGAGTCGGTGAGTCCGGTAAATTTTTCGGCTCCGCCGTTCTCGAGCGGCTCGCGGTCGAAGGCGACAGCGGCCGCCACGACGGGCCCGGCCAGCGGCCCGCGCCCGGCTTCGTCAATTCCGGCAATAAAAAAGAGGCCTGATTGCCAGACCTCTTTTTCGTAACGGAGCATGTCCATTGCAACTTATACGCGACGTTCTTTGATGCGCGCCTTTTTGCCGGAGATGTCGCGAAGGTAGTAGAGTTTCGCACGACGGATTTTACCGGCGCGAACCACTTCAATTTTCGCCACGTTCGGGCTCTGAATGGGGAATACGCGTTCGATGCCTTCGCCGAAAGCCACACGACGAACCGTGAAGGTTTCGGCAATGCCGGATCCGTCACGACCAATCACCGATCCGGTGTAGACCTGAACACGTTCTTTCGCGCCTTCTTTAATTTTCACATGCACGTTCACGGTGTCACCGACATTGAAGGCCGGGATCTCTTTGGTGCACTGTTCTTTACCGATGTTTGCAACTACAGGATTCATAATTGTTCTCTTTCTTCCAAATTCTAAAAGCGAGCGTCGAATCATACCCAACTACCCTATTCGGTCAAGCGTCATCTCATTTTAGATGATGATTCCTTCCGCTCACCACCGGAGGGCCTTCGACGGCAACCGATTTTCCCTAAATTACGCGCCTGTGCTGCCGAAACCGCCATGCCCGCGGGTGGTTTCCGAAAGCTCATCGACCAGCTCGTAATGGATCGGCGAGCTGTCGGTGGCCACCAACTGAAAAAGACGCTGCCCTTTTTCAGCGGTATAGGGCTCTGTTTTGATGTGGTCGCACATCGCCATGATCTCGCCCCGGTAGCCGCCGTCGATCAGGCCGATCGAGTTGGACATGCGCAGAGGGGTTTTTGAAATGCTGGAGCGCGGGAACAGATAATAGGCCCGACCATCCTCCGGCTCGCAGGAAATGCCCAGCTTGATCGGCCTGGTTTCGCCCGGCTGAAACGTAATGTCTTCTAGTACATACAAATCCAAGCCGGCGTCGCCGTCATGAAAATGACCATGGGTTTTATAAAATTCGCGGGCGGTCTCATTGTGCGGTTTAATTAAAAGCTTCATTTAAAACTCCTTATTTGAACCGTGAATATACGCGAATGTACGCAAAAGAGAAAAGCCGGGAATCGGAACATCTTATTTGAGGCTGGAAAATTAGCGTTTATTCGCGTTTATTAGCGGTTTAAACACTCTGGAGATCAAACGCATGTTGAATATCGCTATTTTTGGATCGGGATCAGGCTCCAACTATCAGGCCATTGCCGAAGCAATCAACGCTGGAACACTCGACGCCCGCATTGCCTGCGTCATCTCCGACGTCAAAGATGCTTTTATTCTCGAACGCGCCCGCAAGCTGGGTCACCCCGCCATCTATCTCGACTGCGCCCCCTTTAAAACCAAACTCGACGGCGAAGCCGAGCAGCGCGCCATTGACCTGGTTAAGGAGCACGGCGGCGATTTTATCGCCCTCGCCGGCTTCATGCGTATCGTTAAACCCGGCCTGCTGACCGCTTTTGCCGGACGTATTATCAACATTCACCCCTCCCTGCTGCCGAACTTTCCCGGCCTCGACGCCGGAAAGCAGGCACTCGAAGCCGGGGCCAAAGAAACCGGCTGCACCGTCCACTTTGTCGACGCCGGCATCGATACCGGCCCGATCCTCGTTCAGAAAAAAGTCCCGGTCCTTCCCGAGGATACCGTCGAAACGCTGATGATCCGTATTCACACACAGGAGCACATCGCCTACCCCGAGGCCTTGCGCAAAGTCGCCGCCGGCCCCGGGTGCTGAACTGGTTTTTTCCAATCATTGGAAGATTTTACTCCGGTTTTTCCAATGTTTGGAAAAAGGGGAAATAACGGTGGACGACATAGGGGCTTTTCCGTATAGTCCGACGCTCTTGTTTAGAAAAGGAAGCAATCTAGAGAATATGAACAAACTGATTATAGGATTACCGAAGGGCAGTCTTCAGGAATCGACCTACGCATTATTTGCGAAGGCCGGCTTCCATATTTCAGGCAATTCGCGCTCCTATTTTCCGTCTATTGACGACAGTGAGATCGAACTCCGCCTGCTTCGTCCGCAGGAAATGAGCCGCTATGTCGAACTCGGCATGCTCGATGCCGGTATTGCCGGTCTGGACTGGATCGAAGCCAACGGCTCCGACGTTCAGGATGTATGCAGCCTCGTCTACTCTAAACAGACCAAACGCCCGGTTCGCTGGGTATTGGCCGTTCCTGAAAAATCTCCGATTCAGTCGGTTAAGGATCTCGAAGGCAAGCGGATTGCCACCGAAGGCGTCGGCATTGTCGAACGCTGGCTCGCCAAAAACGGCGTGAAAGCCGAAGTCGAATTTTCCTGGGGTGCCACCGAAGTGAAGGTTCCCGAGTTCGCCGATGCGATCGTGGATATCACCGAGACCGGATCGTCACTGCGCGCCCACAACCTGCGCATTGTGGACACCCTGATGGAGTCCTACACTAAATTTTTCTCCAACAAAACGGCCTGGGCCGATGATTGGAAACGTTCGAAACTTGAGAAAATCGCCCTGTTGCTGACGGCGGCATTGAATGCCTCCGACAAGGTACTGCTCAAGATGAACGTGAATGAAACAAATCTTCCGCAGGTTAAAAAACTGCTGCCGGCACTTCACACGCCGACGGTCAGTAGTCTTTCCGATGACGGCTGGTATGCCGTGGAAACTGTGGTGGACGAGTCGGTGGTGCGGGAAATTATTCCCGAACTGAAAGCCGCTGGCGCCGAAGGAATTATTGAAATCGGCTTAAACAAAGTTGTAGCATAAGCGCACAAAGGAAACAGAAGCATGGGTACCATTAAAAAATGGCGTAAGACCAAGATGTCGAAGCACAAACGGCGCAAACGCCGTCGTGAAGTCCGGCATAAAAAGAAATAATTTCTCTCTGAAAAGAGGGGTTGTCATGCGCATCTCCCGAAAAGTCCGGATCGTCCAAGCTCTGCTGCTCGGCGTTTCGTTATTTTTTAGCGGATGCGCATCTCCTTCAAAGCCTCGGCTGAGCGCATCTGCGCAAGCTGAGGCTTTGTCTCATTTCAGCCTCGGCCTTCTGGCCGAGGCCGGCGGCGATTCCAGCTCGGCTCTGGGGCATCTCGAAGAAGCCCTTCGGCTCGACCCGAATGAAGAAAAACTGTACGCGCCGTCCATAGCGATTGCCCTGAAGCTGGCGCAGACCAACGACGCGGTGCGTTTGGCGCAGAAGGTGGCAGAACTTCATCCCGACAACGTTGATGCGCAACTGCTGACGGCTCGCGTCTATGCGTTGACAGATCAGCCCGACCGGGCCGAGGCGCTGTTCCTGAAAATCCGGACAAACTTCCCGGACAACCCGGATGCCTGTCTTTTCCTCGCGCAATTTTACATCTCACAGAACCGCCGGGCCGAAGCACTGGAAACACTGCGTACTTCTGTGTCCCGGCAGAATGAAAATGCGGGCCTTTTCCACCTGATGGGAACGCTTTGTGTCGACAGTGCCCGCAATATGAGCGACTCACAGAAGGCGCAGAAGACCGTTCTGGAAGGAATCGACTTTTTGCGCCGCGCTCTCGAGCTGGAACCGGAAAATCCGGCAGTCTGGCAGCAGCTTGGATTTGCGCTGCTGTCTGTCAAAAAACAAGATGAAGCGCTGACCGCTATTCAGGCGGCTCATAACTGTGCGCCAGACGATTCTGTTCTGGCGAGACAGATGTTCGACCTGCTCATCCAGACCGGAAATTATGAAGAGGCAATGGAATCCTGCAAGCCGCTGGCCGAAGAAACCGGAACACCGCCAGAAGCGTGGTTTCAATACCTCGCCGAAAAACTGCCGGAAGATGAGATTCCGCGGCTGACCGGCTATCTGGAAACCCAGATCCGCAAGCAGCCTCAAGCGGAAATTTTCTACTATGCTCAGCTTGGCGCGCTCTATATCGGTGCAAAGGAAAACGAGAAGGCCGAAACGGTTCTGACCGGAGCGCTTGAACAGTACCCGTTCGACAATCGCCTGCGCATCGTGCTGGGCTATCTGCACCTGCAGCAGGAGCGTTTCGACGAAGCGTACGCCGAACTCGAACAAGTGCGCACAGAATCGTCCCGGGAGGAATGGTCGAGTAATCCGTT
>JAQUXG010000159.1 GCA_028692515.1 Kiritimatiellales bacterium
CCCTGACCGCATCCGTGGGTATCGATTCACTGATCACGGGAATCATCATCAGCACGGTGGTTGCAGCCTTCAGCGTACAGTTTCTCATTCATCACCTGACCCGCCACGGGCTTGCGCCCTTTGGGTTCTACCGGATTGCACTCGCAATCGGCGTGGTGTACTACTTCGCGCATTGAACACGCAAAGCGGTTTTAGCGGCGCGAACGGTGCGACGGAACAGAAAGCGTTCCGTTAAAGAACTCAATGATGTGGCCTTTTTCTATCAGCCAGCGCAACGGAGTTAAAATTTCACGAACGGAATCAGAATCTTTTTCCACACCGGGTCTCAATCCTTCGACCAGCTGCTCACGAGTCGAGCCGGGATGCCCAGCCAGATATTCCAGTACGAGGCGAATATGTTCCGCCGTTTTTTCGGGTTGAACCGGATCGGGTTTTACCGAGGTAATGAAGTTGATGTTTTTGCCGGCTTTAAACGTCTCCAGGTGCAGATGACGGAACGCCGCGCGCAGTGCAAACGAGACGGACAGCGGGAAACGGCTTTCGCGTTCCCATGCTTCGCGAACCATGCGAATCAGGTTGTAATCTTTGATTTTGCGGGCCAGTGAGGACGGAAGAACCGCACGGGTGACTTCTTCAATCTCGGCCTCGGCGATATTCGTACGGACATATTCCTCCGCCTGCGCAAGGGTGAAATCTTTTACATTGCCTTCCGGTGCGTCTTTCAGACGGTAAACGGTCTTTTTGGAAGATTCCTCTTTCCACTTCGCAACGAGTTCTTCATCGCGCACGGTTTGAACCTTCTCTTTAAAACGGTCAAAGGACATGCCAGAGAAACGGGCGTTGTAAATCTCCTGAAGGCGCGCGGCATAGCTGTGATGATTCGGCGGGCCGATCAGCAGATCCCCAATTTTTCCAATCATTGGAAAAACGCCGGTCGGCGGGTCAACGGTGATGTCTTCTTTGGTGAAAAAATCCTCCAGATGGTCGTCGAGAAGCTGGTGGACCAGCGCGTCACGGCTGGTGGCGACCATTTTGGAACGCTTGCCCTGATAGAGCTTGAACTCTTTCGCGCCGGGCATGATTTCAATTTTAACGAGATGCCCCTTTGGATCGGAAAGAAACAGGCTGGCCAGATCCATCAGCGGATAGGCGCGCTTGCTGTGGTGAATCTGCCGTACCATGGACGCCAGCCACTGTTGTTCGGGCAGAAATTTGATTTCGACCGGCAGTTCGATGCGCTCCGGGCGCGGCGTAAATTCACGGCGGGGTTCCTGCGGACTTCTTACGGCACTTTGTGCACGCGGCGGCATTGGCGCCCCGCCGGGAGAAGAACGACGATCGTCTGAGGAACGCGGAGGACGGGATGTCCGGGCCGGCCCATCGCGACGGTCGCTGCGTTCGCGGCGCGCTCCGCCGTCACGTCGATCATACGACGGGCGCCGTTCCGTTCGGTCATCGAAGGCATAATGATTGGCGGCCGGCGCTTTTTTGGCCCACTGCGGAACAAAGTTCAGATCGAGGAGAATATCCTCATCGGGCCGGGACGAACTGCGAGTTTCTTCTGACATAGGTAAAACCTTTGGTTTTGAGCGGCCATTAGTATACGCTTTCCCCGGTTTGGAAAAGGAAAAACCGTGTCTGGAGCCTGTTAAGATGCATAACGTACCGTCCGACGATCTAGAAAAATACTCCTCCGCCGTCACTCTGTCGGATATGGAGATTTTTGTTTTCCCCGAACTCCTTTACGCCCTGTTGTTGGCCAACATCATGAGCCCGCGTATCTGGAAGTGGCGCGACGATCCGTGGTTCGCCAAAATCGACAAGATGAACCCGCGCAAAAAGATCGACCGGCTCAAGCAATACATTATCGATCATTACGAATTCAACCTCGACCTCGACACATGGGGACTGACCGATCAGCAGACGGAACTGAAACGCTTCATCCCGTTCATGGATGAGAAAACCATCAGCGCCAGCAACGCGCTATTCGGCTATGAAGGGGACAAACACTACTTTGACCTCGATATCCGCCGTCACTTCGGTCTGGAAAAATACAGCGGAACCGTCATCCCCTATTGGAAAACAGAAACCGTCGAAGCCATGGATGCTTTCGGCCGGCGCGAAGGCTATCGCACCGGCGCGGGCGAATGCGTTTCGCTCTCCACGCTCTACGCCGCCGCGCTCTTCATCGTCTGCGGCATTCCGCTCGAAGATATCTTCCTGATGGCCACCCCGCTCCACTCCCAGAACTTTGTGGCAGTTAACGGCGGTCTGCTCACGAACAACCGGCGCATCGTCACCAAAAATATGTGGTTTAACGGAACCGAACTGACCGATAAAGCGCAGCGCGCGTTGCGCCACGAACAGATCACCATAGTGATGAATAACACCGGTTTTGTTCACTGTGTCTATCCCGAAGCCACCATGGAACCGGCCGAATTCGACCGCTTCAAAAATTTAATCGGCGACTACCTCTCCACCGAAATCACCTTCGAAATTCTGGCCAATTTTCTGAGGCAGCATTCAAAATATCAGAAGTGCTTCCAAATCTGCCGCGACTGCCACGGGAAGAAACAATGGATCGGTGCAGAACGCGCCTACGCTTATGAACACAGCGGTCCCTATAAAGTCGGCGACAACACCCGCGAAAAACTGCTGGAAGAAATCGACTGCGACGAATTCTACAGCGAGCCCATGCCCGGCCGCATCTGCATGCCCAAACTCGAAGAGTTTTTCAAAAACAACCCCATCCGCCGGACCGATGCAGAAAGCATGGCGGAGCTCGGTAAAAAACTGGAATGCAGCAGCGAACACAAAAACGAAATGCTCTGCGAACTGGCGCACTTCGTCCACCTCGAACCGGAATTTCCAAACATTGGAAATAAAGTTTCCAAACCTTGGAAAAAAATTGAACTGACCCCCGGAATGACCCGCAACGAAGTCATTCAAACCATTGAATCCATACGCACAGAAAACGCCTCGGCCGATCTCGCCTTCTACGCCCTGCGCGACCTCAGCAAAACCGACTGGGCGCCGTTCCTCAAAGCCGCGCTCGAACGCAATCCGGTCTGCATCGAAGCCACCAAGGATCTAAGCGACGACGAACTTTTCCAAACATTGGAAACCATAAATTCCGAGTCGGTCTATGACGGGTCACGTCTCGCCCAGCCCGACGAAGTCTGGAACTTTAAAACCGGCGACGGCCTCGAAAAAGCCATTCTGCTTTCCAATGTTTGGAAAAACCGCCACCCGGCCGATAAAATCGAACTCATCGTTCAGCCGGATTGTGTTGAATTACGTCTTGCCGGCCGCGCAGTTACGCTAACGTCAGCCAAGGGACTCAGCGCCGCGCAACGCCAACTGTAATACGAGCCCCGGCGAAAAATGCATACAGCCGGATATCACCAGTTGTACGAGTAGCCGTTCCCGTCCTTTTTCCGCCGCTCTCCGAGAGCCGTCAGGTCACGGTCATCGACAAGCACGTACACCGAAAAAGAACCGGATCCTCTCCTGGCACAGTCGACAGCCCACTTTGTCGCGTCCGAATTCTTTTCATCATACAAGATTCTCTCGCCAAAAGCGCCCCTGCCTCTTCCCCCGTCTCTGTTCCCGTCCCCGTAAACATGAAGGAATGGGTTCTTCGCCATTGAGGGCGACAACGACACACCGTCAAAACGTACCATGACAATACATCCGATATAATCGGAACGCTTTAGCCGAAGATCCTCCAGAGTGACCTTTCCTTTGTACTCCGCTCCGGATGCCTGAGCGATTCTGCTTTTTATATCGTTCGCAGGGGCCGTTCCAGCAGACGCAATGGTTGGGTTTTGAGCTGTCGTTGACGCCGCCAGTAGATTCCGAGCCGCTTCCTGTAATTTCCTAACCAGCTGAATCCGTGCGTCCGCAAACGAGTCGCCCCCCTGACTGCCTTGTGTATAGTAATTCTCCGCTTTCTCAAAGTCTCTCGGAACTTGATAGCCATACTGATACATCATACCGATCAATGTCTGTGCCGTAGTGTCCCCTTCAGCGGCTCGTTTTTGAAGGAGCTCAAGGGTGGTTTCTGCCGAAACGGTGAGTGCATACAGTGAGATCACGAGAATAATCAGAAACGGTTTCATCAACGCCTTTCGGTTCAGTTGAACTTTTTTAACGGCTCAAGATATTAATCTCAAGCCTCGTTTTAATTCGTCTTTGATGGTTTCAGACTGGTGAAAAATCTGTTCGGCTTTGTGAAATTCCAGCAGACCTATTCCGCGCAAATCCGGCTTAAGATAAATGTCCGGCGGGTTGGCGATCAGACGATGACGAATCATGGAGGCTTCCATGATTTCGAATCCGCCAATGACCGTGTCGAAAAATGCCGGGCGGTGCTGTTCGTCGGCATGGCGCACACCGCCGACATCCATAGCAATCACCAGATCGCACTCCTGCTGAAGCAAATCGTACGGGAGCGGGTTGACGACCCCGCCATCGAGAAGCAGACGCCCTTCCCGCTCAACCGGTGTGAAAACGCCGGGAATGGCAATGCTGGCGCGTACGGCGGAAAGCAAATCGCCGGATTTAAAAACCACTTCCGACGCATCGCCGTAGTCGGCCGCTGTGACATACAACGGAATTTTCAGTTTTTCGAATTCAGTGC
>JAQUXG010000160.1 GCA_028692515.1 Kiritimatiellales bacterium
GGCGCAATCAACCCGTCCAGACGCTCCACCGCCTGCGCAATCAACGCCTTATCGCCTACCAGCGCCAAAAGCTGCTTCGGATGCTTCGACGTGCTCAGCGGCCAAAAGCGCTCGCCCTTCCCGCCCGCCATAATCACTGCATAACGTCCTGACATAAATCTTCTCCTGAAAAATCGTTCCGGTTGCCTCTGTGTTTATTTTAGTTTGTTCAATTTGGCGAGCAGAACTTCGCGCAAGCGGGGTTTGTCGTCCGGATAAAGCGAGATGAGTTTTTTGCCCTGCTGCTGGTAGAGCTGTTGTTTTTTGAGCATGCTGATTTTGTAGTCGGCGGTGTCCATGCCCCAGTATTCGACATAGACATCGAACTCCGGCAGATAAAAATAGGGCCGGATGGCGTGTCCGTTGAGAATACGGAACCGTTCGTCGTAACGGTAGCGAATACTTTCGGCAGTCAGCAATTCACAGATCAGCCGTTCGCCGTCGGACTGCACGACGGTTCCGTTTTTGGCGCGAATGGTTTTTTGCAGTTCAACTTTGGTTTCAAAGTTGCGGCGGTCGAGAAACACCTCGTCGAAACAATAGTCGCAAAAAGGTCTCTGAAACGCTTTTTGCGAGCGGGTGTATTCATCTGAAGCCAGTTCGACGCCGCACCGGCGGCAATGGTGAACAATCTGTTCTTCGGCGATACGCACCGCTTCACGAATAATTTTTCCAGCAGCGAGCACACTGCGTTTGACATAGTCTTTTTCGACCGGACTTTTGTAGAGGTCGCGCAAATCGGACAAAACATCTTTGGCGTGTGCACCGAAGGCGCCGAGTGCTTTTGCGGAATATTGGCGCACTTGCGGATGGGCATCAGAAAGCAGCGGATGAAGTGTTTTGACCGCCAATTCGGCTTCAATAATGCCAGCCAGCTTGCCGAGCGCTGAAGCAGCGAGACGTCGGACAAGTGGCGATTCGGAGCGGGTTAATTCGGCCAGTTCATTGAAAGCTAAAGCATCCGCACTTTCGCCAAGCTCCTTGGCTTTTGAAGCCAGTTTTCTTTCATTACTTACATTCATGGACTGATTTTGCATCTCTGATGCTTCACTGCGTCCGCAGTAAGTTAAAACGCGACGAAGGATTTTATTTAAACTTCTTTAACCGCTTTCACCATTTCGGCGACGAAGGCGGCGGCATCGGCGCGCCCTTCGGGTGTGTGCGGGTTGTTGTTGAATTTGTTGACGATGGCGCTGCCGACAACGACGGCATCGGCGAAGGAGGCGGCTTCCGCCGCCTGCGCGGGCGTGCCGATTCCAAAACCAAGCGCGACGGGAAGTTTCGTGTATTGCTGAATTTTTCCAACCAGCCCGCGCGCGCCTTCAGCGATGCTGTCGCGTACTCCGGTGACGCCTTCGCGGGAGACACAATAGACAAAGCCGTTGGCCTCTTTGACGATCTGTTTGATCCGTTCTTCGGGTGTGGTGGGCGTGATGAGCGAAATGGTGTTGAGATTGGCGGTGGAAATAAATTTTTTGTACGGACCGGATTCTTCGCGCGGCATGTCGAGAATGAGGAATCCGTCGATGCCCGCTTCCGCCGCATCATTCATGGCTTTTTCAAAACCACGGGCGTAGAGCGTGTTGAGATAAGCGTAGAAGATCATCGGGATCTGCGAGCGCTCGCGGATTTTGCGAACCATTTCCATGACGCCGTCAAAGGTGGCGCCGGCGGCGAGTGCGCGGGTCGCGGAGTCCTGATTGACGCGGCCATCGGCCAGCGGATCGGAAAACGGCAGGCCGAGTTCGACGAGATCAACACCGGCCTCTTCGAGACGGAGAACTATGTCAACGGTTTCGTCGAGCGATGGGTCGCCCGCACCAATGTAGGCGATGAACCCTTTTTTGCCCTGTTTTTTGAGGGCGGCGAATGTCTGATCTACGCGGGTTTTCTTCATTTGTTTTCCAGAAATTTACGGACGAGCTGCGCCCGCTTGATGTCGCGTTCTTCCGGACTAAGGACAACGCCCGCTTCTTTCTGCAAGTGCGCCGGATGGATCCGGATAAAAAGTTGATCGATTTCGCGCCGGATCATGTTGGGCAGCAACCCGAGATCAACACCCATGCGCAGTGCGGAAAGCAGATCGAGCGCTTCGCCGGTGGACATAAGCGCGGCGTTCGCCAGAATGCCGTAAGCGCGGCCGACGTGGTCGTGCACACGGATTTCCTGTTTTTCCATCAGGCGCAGACGGGCGTTCTTTTCGTGTTCGATGACTTCAAGTACGATCTGTTCGAGGTTGGAGACGATTTCTGCTTCGGGCTTGCCGAGTGTAATCTGGTTGGAGATCTGAAACATATGCCCCGAGGCTTCAGAGCCTTCGCCCCACAGTCCGCGTACTGCCATGCCGATTTTTGAGACGGCGTTGATGACGGGTTTGATTTCTTCGGTCAGCACAAGTCCCGGCAGGTGTAGCATGACGCTGGCGCGCAGGCCGGTGCCGACATTCGAGGGACAGGCGGTCAGATAACCCAGCTTGCTGGAGAAGGCGTAGGAGAGATTTTTTTCGAGCGCGTTGTCGAGCTCATCGGCAACTTCCCACGCTTTTTGCAGATTCATTCCCGGCTGAAGCGATTGAAGACGGATATGATCCTCTTCATTAATCATCACGGCGCGACATTCGTCTTCGTCGACAAATACGCCGCTACCCGTCTGGCGATCAGCCAGTTCGCGGCTGATCAAGTGGCGTTCGAAAAGCAAGTCGCGGTCGAGCGCGCTCAGTTCATCCATTCGCCAGCGAAGAAAACTTTTGCTCTCCGGCACGCTGTCAAAGGCCAGCACAACTTCGCCCCAAACCCGGTTGCGAATATCTTTGGAGGCCCAGCCGGGAAAGGTGGTGTCACGCAGGTTGCGGGCAAGACGAACGCGGCTGCTGATAACCGGCCCCTCTTCGGGTCCGGCTTCGAGCCAGCCGCCATGACGTTTCAATAGTCCGTTGAGGGTCATTGGCTACTCCCTTCATCCGCCGCCACTTCGTCGCGATATTTTTTGATCTGATCGCGTAACGTGGCCGCCTTCTCAAAATCCTCGCGGGCGATGGCCGCCTCGAGATCCTGCTGAAGCCGGGCGATTTTTGATTTCACCCGGGTCTGCGCGCCCTCACGCGCCGGAATTTTACCGAGATGCTGCCCGCTGTGATGCATGGCCTTGATCGCCATGGTCAGTTCGGCCATAAAGGTTTTATAGCAATCCGGGCAGCCGAGCCGTCCGGTTTTACGGAATTCCTCCCGCGCCATTCCGCAACGAGGACAAGCGAGGCTGAGTTCACTGGCAATACTCTTCTGCGGCCCGCTCAGGCCCATAAGAATATCCGTGATGGAGATCGGGCTGTTCAGGTCAATCCCCTGCTCAACAGCATGTTCCTCGCAGAGATGAACTTCTTTCATCTCTCCGTTGACCACCTGCGTCAGGTGCACCACCGCTTCTTTATCGCAAAGATCGCACTTCATGAACCGTTCCTATTCAAACCGGACGCCGTCGGTGCCCGCGAGCTTCCGATAGGCCTGCGCCAGTTTTTTTGTGACCGGGCCGGGTTTTCCGGAACCGATCAGGCGCTTGTCAAGATCGACAACCGCAATGACTTCCGCCGCCGTGCCGGTCAGAAAAACTTCGTCAGCGGTCCAGAGCTCGTAACGGGTCATAACCGTTTCAACCACATCCATCCCCGCCTCACGAGCCACCTGCATGACCTTTTCACGGGTGATCCCTTCGAGTCCGCCGCACCAGGCGGGCGGGGTCATCAGCTTGTTGCCTTTGACGGCAAATACATTATCTCCGGATGCCTCAGCAACATAGCCCTGCGCATTTAGCATAAGACACTCCATCACGCCGGCGTTGACTGCTTCGATCTTGGCCATGATGTTATTGAGATAGTTCAGACTTTTCACGCGCGGATTGACCGCTTCGGCCATATTGCGGATGGTACCGGCCGTGATGACGCGCATCCCTTTTTCATAAAGTTCCACGGTATACAGCTGAATGTCCGCAGCGATAATGATGACCTGCGCCTGTTTGCAAAGGTAGGGATTTAAACCCAGCGTGCCGACACCGCGCGTGACCACATGGCGCAAATAGCCGTTTTTGATGCCGTTGGCTTGGCAGGTTTCAACCGTTGCAGCGACCAGCTCTTCTTTTGTCATTCCGATATTCAGATCGATGACCTTGGCGGAATCGAGCAAACGATCCATATGCTCGCCAAGAAAGGCGATGTTGCCGTCATAAACGCGGGTACCTTCGAAAACGCCGTCGCCATACAGCAGGCCGTGATCAAAAACGGAGACCACCGCATCTTTTTCATCCACCAGCTTACCGTTTAAATAAATTTTCATAATCCCATCCCTACTCTTCCAGTTTTCCGTCCTTCAAAATCAGTTTGCGCTGACAGCGCCGCGCCACCTCGTCATTGTGCGTCACAATGATCAATGTACGGTTGGCAGATTGCGCTAAATCAAAGAGGTTGTTCAATATATTTTCGCCGGTATGCGAATCCAGATTGCCGGTCGGTTCGTCAGCCAGAATCAGATCCGGGTCATTCATCAGTGCCCGCGCAATCGCTACGCGCTGCTGCTCGCCGCCGGACAGTTCCATCGGAC
>JAQUXG010000161.1 GCA_028692515.1 Kiritimatiellales bacterium
GCTGTCGTCGTTGACCTGCGCCATGCCTTTGGCTTCAACAACCGCTTTCGGATCGCCACCTTCGGTGAAGAGAATTTCAATCAATTCATTGGCCGCGCTGGAGCTGATGCCTCCGCCACCCACCAGATCGGCGACCTGAGCGAGCGTTTCGGGAGTCAGTTTGCTTTCAACAACGCGAATGCCCTTCTCGGTGACGAGGCTGGCGACCTTGCCCATCATGTAGTTTGAAACGAGCTTGTACTGTTTCGTCTGCTTACAGACGGCGTCGAAGAAGTCGGAGATGTGTTTTTCGGCAGTGAGGACCTTGGCGTCGTAGTCGGGAAGTCCGAGTTCGCTGACGTAGCGTTCGCGGCGCTGGACGGGAAGTTCGGGCAGTTCGGATTTCCACAGGGCAATCTGGTCGGCGGAGATTTCGACGGGAAGCAGATCGGGCTCGGGGAAGTAGCGGTAGTCGTGGGCGTTTTCTTTGGTGCGCTGCGAGAAGGTTTCGCCGCGGTCAGAGTCGTAGCCTCGCGTTTCCTGTACAACAGTTCCGCCGTTTTCGATCAGCTCAATCTGCCGCTCAATTTCCTAGTTGATGGCTTCGACGATGAAGCTGGGCGAGTTCATGTTTTTGATCTCAACCTTTTCGCCAAGCTTTTCCTGTCCAACCGGACGGACGCTGACATTGACGTCGGAGCGCATGTGCCCTTTTTCCATATCACAGTCGGAAATTCCGCCGTATTCCATGATGAGTTTCAAGGCCTGAATGTAGGCGAAGGCATCGTCAGCCGAGTGCATGCAAGGATTGGAAACAATTTCCATGAGGGCGGTGCCGGCGCGGTTATAGTCCACCAGACTGCCGTTGGCGGCGTGGGTGTTTTTGGCGGCGTTTTCTTCCTGATGAATCCGCTCGAGGGTGAAGGTTTTCAGCTCGCCATTCACTTCGGTCACGATCTGTCCGCCGAGGCAAAGCGGCTGGTCAGCCTGCGTGATCTGGTAGTTTTTGGACATATCGGGATAAAAATAGTTTTTGCGGTCCCACTTGGAGTGCGGGTTAATTTCGCAACCGAGCAGCAGGCCGGCTTTGCAGCAGAGTTCAATGGCCTTGGCGTTGAGAACCGGAAGTGCGCCGGGATAACCGAGGCAGACGGGACAGACGTTGGTATTCGGCTCCGCGCCGTACTCGTGCTTACAGCCGCAGAACATTTTCGTCTGCGTCTTCTGCATCACATGGGTTTCAAGACCGATACACGCTTCGTATTTCATAGGGGCGCAAGGTTTCATATTTCGGCCTTCATTTCAAGCGGGGATGGCCCGACAATGTGTCGCTTTTACCGGAGACACCCTGCGGTCGAAGATTTTGGTGCTAAGCAATCCGCTTAACCGCATCCGTGAAGCCATTGCTGAAGGGATTACCGGCTGGCAGACCCCGGCCTGATTATCACCTGCAATGACCCTCACTAGGGAGGCATATTCGCTTCACGGGTGACAGCAGATGAGGTCGCGACGTCGCCCCCTTAACTGCTGAAGGTTTCGCTCAAGCGAATATCCCGGGAAGATGATCCGATGTGTACCACAAAGTTCCCGGGCTCCATATGCCAAGCCTGCCGCGTGACATCATAAAATGAGAGATCTCTGCGGGATAAGGAGATGAAGACCGTTTGCTCCTCGCCTGCGGCAAGGAAGACCTTCACAAAACCTTTCAGCTCCTTCTTCGGCCGCATGACGCTGCATTCCGGATCTTCCAAATACAGCTGCGCCACCTCCGCGCCGTCCCGCGTTCCTGTATTTTTGACCGTAAAGGATACAACGGCCTCCAGACGGTCTTCTTCTGCCGTTTTAATCAGCAGGTTGGAATAGGCAAATTCCGTATAGGACAGTCCGCGCCCGAATTCGAATAACGGATCGACATCCTTCGTGTCGTAGTAACGATAGCCGACCAGAAGGCCTTCCGTATAGTGACAGGTATCCGCCGTATATTCTCCGATGGCGTGTGCCGGAGAATCTGCCAGTTTTTTCGGCAACGTCATTGAAAGTTTTCCGGAAGGATTCACCCGGCCGAACAGCACCTCCGCCAAGGCGGTTCCGCCTTCCATCCCTGCATATGAGCTCCAGACCAGAGCCTTCGCCTGATCGACCCACGGCATTTCAACCGGCGAACCGGAAATCATCACCACCGCCGTGTTCGGGTTCACATTCAGCACGGCGTTCAGCAGTCCGTCCTGCCCGTCCGGAAGCCGCATATCCAACCGGTCACGGGCTTCAGTATCATACTGGTGGTTTAATCCCCCAACGAAGATCACGGCGTCGGCTCGTTCTGCGGCGTCGGTAACTAACCGATAGGTCTCTGTAACGCACGGCACCGTTTCACCGGGAGGGAGCCAGCCGACTTCCACACGTGCGCTGACTTTCCGATAGTAATATTCATACGTCAGCTCCAACGCCCGACCGGCATCCAGAAAAACAGATGCTTCTGAATAACACGCAATACTGTTTTGATCCGTACCGAACAGAAGCTCCCCATCCAGATACATTTTCAATTCATTGGTGTTGTACGCACCGAACCGGTATGTACCGGTTACCGGCGCGATCAGCGTTCCTGTCCAGCGCACACTGTAGCAGGATTCGCTGTTAACGGCGTCGGCAGGCGGATCCCGCTCCCATGAAAAATCAATCTGCTCATCAGTCCGCTGTACAACCGGATAGCCGGATAAATCTTCCGTCTGATAAAACGCAGCGTTCCAGCCACGGGTTCCGGCCTTTTGGTCCGCAATGGCCAAATGCTCGGAGCCAATCGGCAACACGGGAATATCGCGCACCGGATAGCCCTTAATATAATCGACCTTCACATCGTTGCCGACAAGCCGGCGAATCCCTTCCAAAGGAGTCACTTCATACAACGCCTTCACCTCGGAACTGCCGCCGCCCATCGCCATTTTCCGATCCGCATTATCGCCGATGACAAGGATTGATTTTATGGCGGTGACGTTAATCGGCAACATGCCATTATCGTTCTTCAGCAAGACGATCGATTCGCGGGCAATTTCTTTTGCGATCCGCTGATGCTCCGGTGTATTACGAGCCCCCGCCTTTCGGTCTCCATCCAACATACCGGCCTCAAGCATGACATACAAAATTCTACGCACCTTTTCATCCAGCAGCGCTTCGGCGTATACCCCGTTCTGAATTCCCTCCCGGAATGCGCGCGCCAGATAATATTCATCATAGTCGGCGCCTGTCCCCATTTCGATATCCAGACCGTTCCGGACCGCTTCATCTGTATCGTGCGTGCCGGCCCAATCCGAAACCACCAGACCGGAGAAGCCCCATTCTTTCTTGAGGACCTGCTGAAGCAGATATTCGTTATGGCAGCAATACTGCCCGCGGAACTTATTGTATGCCCCCATTATGGTCAGCACATGTCCCTGCTGAACGGCCGCCTCAAACGCCGGGAAATAAATTTCACGAAGCGTTCGTTCATCCACTTCCGCATTGGTGTGAAATCGATTTAACTCCTGATTATTCACAGCGAAATGTTTTACACAGGCCGCGACATCGTTCTGCTGAATGGATCGAATCAAAGGGACAGCCATTGCGCCGGCCAGGCAGGGATCTTCGCTCAAATATTCAAAATTACGCCCGCACAACGGCGTCCGGATCATATTCACTCCCGGTGCCAAAATAACATCTTTACCGCGTTCCCGCGCCTCGCGGCCCAACACATAGCCGAAATCCTTCGCGCGCTCCGGATTCCATGTCGATGCCAGTGCCGAACCGACAGGAAGATATGTGGAGTGGTCATCGTTCCGCCCGGCCGACAACCAGCTATCTTTCGCAATTTCTTGACGCACCCCGTGCGGCCCGTCCGACATCATCACATCCGGGATCCCAAGGCGGGGAATCCCGGCAGAGGAAAACTTCGTGTTGGCATGACACATGGAGAGTTTCTCTTCCATCGTCATTTGGTTGAGCAATAAATCGACCCTATCGTTTACACACAAGATTTCAGGTTCATTAGACATACTGATCCGTCCCTTTATACATTAAATACATAAAACCGGCTTCTGCTTGTGCCAGTCGGTGGTCTGCTCGTAGGCGTGGCCGACTTTTAAAATGTTCGCCTCTTTGAACGAGTCGCCGAGAATCTGAAGTCCGATCGGCAGACCGATTGAGGAAAATCCGCACGGGATGCTCATCCCGCAAATCCCCGCCAGATTGACCGGCGTGGTGAGAATATCGTCGAGGTACATCTTGAGCGGGTCGCTGGTTTTCTCGCCGATTTTATAGGCAGGCGTCGGCGTGACCGGAGCCAGAATCGCATCGCACTGTTTGAACGCCTCAACAAAGTCATTGCGGATGAGCGTGCGGACTTTCTGGGCGCGCAGGTAATAAGCGTCGTAGTAGCCGCTCGAAAGAACGTAGGTTCCGAGAATAATGCGGCGTTTCACTTCGGAGCCGAACCCGGCGGCGCGGGTTTTGCCGTAGAGTTCAATCGGATCGGCGCCGTCTTTACGGAGACCGTAGCGGATGCCGTCAAAACGCGCCAGGTTGGCGGAAGCTTCAGCCGTAGCGATGATGTAATAGACCGCGATCGCATATTTCGAATGCGGCAGGCTGAC
>JAQUXG010000162.1 GCA_028692515.1 Kiritimatiellales bacterium
GGGCGGCACGGTCGGTCTTTGCCCGATGGGTGCTGGCGGAATACAAAGGACTGACACTTCCGGGTCTGGACGGATTCCTGCACGGTGCATCGATGCGAGTGCATGACAAGCTCTATATGGCACCTCCTGCCGCGCTAGTTGAAGAAACGTTGAAGGCCGCTCGAATGCTGCCAGAGAATGGCCGTAAGGATCTCTATGCGGTTTTTGTGCTGTGCTATGAGTTTGCGTTACGAGCCGGAGAAGCAATGGAGGCCAGAGTCGATTGGATCAGTCCGGATTGCATTGAGATTAAGGCTGGCAAACAGTGGAGCATCCGTCGGCGAGGTCGGAAAATCCCGTTCAATCCCGAGACGCTGGCAGATTTGAAGGCAGTGATCCGTAAGGGAGAAGATTATATTTTGCCGGGCAACAACAAGACGGACCGCGAGAATTTGATTAAGCGAGAATTCGCGGCCTGGATGCGCGCCCTTGGTTGGGATGCCGATGAATACGGCCACGCGGCGCATGAGCTGCGCAAGCTGAAGGGTTCGCGGTGGTATACCGAGCAAGGCGCAAATGTTGCGCGGGATCTGCTGGGGCACACATCGGTTGTGACGACTTGCAAGTTTTATGCTGCATTGGATAAACTGCCTGATGCACTTCCTAGAGAAAGTGTTGCATAACAACCTTATAAAACCTTGTACATGGTTATGAAAGAGGCGAGCCGAGCGGCCCGCCTTTTCTTTTGGACAAATTCTGGCTAGACAGAATTTGTCTACTGCTTTTTGCGCGGGTAAACGGAAATCAGAGCGGCGATGGCGGCGGAAATGTAGGCTATGAGATATGCGAGATATGGGCGACATGGCTGCACGTCGAAATAGCGAGCGTCGTCTGTGCATTTATAATCCCACGCGGATGCTGCGAGCAGGATCGCGACGGCGTAGATTATGAGGATGAGGCGCTGCGGCCAATTGGGTTTCCAATTCATCTTTTGCCTTTCTTCCGGACTTTGTAGGATTCTCCTTCCGGATCTGCGGCAGTGTCCAATACTTTTAGATTGCGGTCAAGTTTTGAGCGGGTGATGAGCGTGGCGAGATCTTGGAGTAGAGCACGAATATCTGGATCAATCCGGGCTGCCGTAATAAGAGTGTCAGCAAGCTGATCATATTTGTCAGATCCGTCGCGCGGAGTAATGCTGATGCTTTCATGATTGTAATCAGCGCGTTCAATTTCATCACGTAAATGCTCAATGAGCAGAGTTATCCCATCGGATGGATCCTTCCATGCATGACAGAGAGCCGCCAATGTTTCAACTGTTGGGCGTGTTCCTTGTATGAGCCGATTAATGGCAGGCTGACTGATTCCTGACAGCTGTGATAGTACCGTCTGATTGGTTTCTTTGGTAGAAATGAGATTCGATAGCGCCGCGCCTAAGTGTCTAATTTTCTTCATTATTCCCTCCGTTTCCTCTCAGTTATGCTTCCGAAGCATATTTATGTCAAACGGAATTGACAGATTATTATTCCCGTGCATAACTATGCTCATGAAACATGACAGGCAATCCAATGTGCGTAAGATGCTGATCAGGCAATGCTCAATCGTAATACGAATCGGCGATGAAGAACAGAAGCAGGACGCTGAGTTTTTTAAGCAGCTGATCGAAAAGGCTGTCATCCCACAGCATAAGGAGCACGCAGCGTAATGGATCTGTACGCGGCATTTCAGAAGATCAGCGACCTGCGCGATCGATACGATCGACTGCGAGTGATGATTGAACGGCGTCCGCGTCCGTGCCTGATCTGTGAGTCTGTCCGTGTTTTTAATGCAATCAAATATCTGGAGGCCAGTTTGTGAGCCTGCAACCTGTAGATATTCAACGAATTTTTATTCCCGGCATTCGCGTGTCTGGGAAGAAGTCGCGGCGTGGTTTTTCGGGATACCTTTCCCGTATTTTTCCTGCGCTTATGAATAGGAATCTCCCCGACCTGTGCGGCGTAAGGGGATCATTTTCGCCGGATAATTTCCGGCGTCACTCGCTGCGCAGTGGGCTTCTGATGCGCGGCGGGTGGATTTTTTTGGGACATACCGACGATCACGCGTCAGGTCGTTCCCGCGACGCTGATTCATTGCCTTTGTGCACGGATCAGCGCCGCTCTTTTTTGCGGGGTGGAGCAGTGGCAGCTCGTCTGGTTCATACCCAGGAGGTCGCCGGTTCAAGTCCGGCCCCCGCTACCAATTTGGCCGCACGTTGCGGCCGCCCCGGTGTCGGTGAAAAATGTTGTGGAATCTATGGTTCCGATGCCGGGTATTTTTTTGATGAAAATGGTGAACAGTGCAGATGGGCAACTCCTCGGGAGTGTGTGCTGCTTGGTTGTGCGTGCCTGATTGGATGCTTGGCTCTGGTTGCGATAATTTTTTTGATCGGAGGCATTCTGTGAGCGCGGTGTCATCGGCAATTGCTTCTGCGCGGCGCCTTGTGCGCGGCGGTAAGCCGTTTCCGGTGGCGATCCGTGCGGCGGCTGATGAGTATGGTGTTTCAACCGTAGATGTTTCTACCGGCCTTCGCGGACCTCGGCAACGCAAGAAGAACGAACGAGAACTTCCCGATCGATACTGCCATGTTCCGGATAATGCTCACTGGATGGATTGAGCGCGCGGTTTTTTTTGGATTTTTGCCATGTCAAACGTAACTGAACTTGAATTGAGAGTGATCAAACGTCAGCAGGTTGAGCTCGCTGAGGAGATGCTTTCAGTGTCTGCACTGGCTGATCGATGGCATTGCCATGCCAATACGGTACTGCTGGCGATCAAGCGGTTCCGTGAGTCCGGAGGTTCGAAGGGTTTGATGTCTGTCGGATCAGGTCGCCGTCTACGTGTGCCGGCGCGTGCAGCAAACCGATATGCGGCGAGTGATGATTTCCTGCGTGCCTAATCGGCGCGCGGTTTTTTTGTGATTTTTATGAACGAGGCCAACACATCTTTGATTCAGACCGGGCAGGAAATGCTCTGGACTGACGAACAGGTTCCGCGTGAGTTACGCGACATCGAGTCCAAAGAGGGCATCTACACAGGCGCGCGGCTTTTTTTGAGTAAACCGGACACGTACCGCTGCATCTATTTCATGCTCGGTGCAGTTGTTCCGAAGTATCGCATCGCTAAGGAGCTAAGCGTTCATCACAAAACTGTTTCTGCGGTCGAAGAGCGTGAGGCCGGTCCTATAGCCCAACAGAAAAAGAGATGGGCGATGATTGCACGGCAGGGAGCCAGCATGGCGATGGAATCACTGCTGGATGATATTGCCGGTGACGTGAAGATCCCGGCGAAGGACAAGGCTATCATCGTTGGCATCCTGACCGACACTGCTGACAAGCTTGATCGTGACAGCGGCTTTGATGGCGGAACGTTCGAAGGCAGCACTCCGGGCCACGAAGCCTACGACGAGTTCCTTTCGGGACTCACGGACGCCGAGCGTGCAGCCTTGGCGAAAATGGGTAGAGCGGCGGAAAAGGCTGGGGCAAAGGAGCGAGCCGCGAACCCGGCGATCGAAGCTGAGTTCAGCATGCGAGATGAGGGTATTTCATCATGATTCAGATTGTTTATCAGGTGTTTTGTTTATGTAAGTCGTTGGTGTTCAATGACGACAAAATCTTTGCACATCATTTGCACACATCGGATCACGGACTACAGCTCACTGGCGGCCTGCTACTGGGCTGCGAGCGTGAACAAAAGGCAGGGGGGGAGGGGGTCTGATGATTGTGACCATGGGTATCTATATAATTCGTCTGGCGGGAAAAAAATATCAGACAAAGGGGGCTGTTCAGTGAAATTCATCTATGGCGAAAATGCCGTTGCCAAACGGATCGGACTGACCCGCAAGGCGCTCTACCGCTTTCGGACGGAGCACATGACTGAGGGCGTCCATTTCGACCACGTACAGCACGATTCCAGAAAAAAAACCGCGCTCTCGGAAGCGGGTCTGGAATTACTCGAAAAAAGCCTCGTCAGCGGCCTGCTGACGGACGGGCGATCTGTGACGGTTGATATGACCGACATTCGGACGGTTGCACTCCTGAGCGGTTTGCCGACGGGCACAGGGGAGAATCAGAGGTCAAAGGTCGGAGATCAGGAGTCAGGGAATAAAGAGCCTGAAAATTCAGAAAAAAAACCGCGCCCGGTGATCGGGTTGCTGATGGCTCCGGCGGGGTGTACCGGTTGCGCTCCGATAGAGGCGGTACTGATTGTGGCAAAGCCGCCACAGAACGTCCCCAACAAGCGGATGCTGGTTTGTACAGTCAAGACTGGTCAGATGCCAGCGCACCACGTTGAAGCGCTCACAGACAGCGGCGGTATGGCCTACGTGCAGGTCACGCGCTCCGAGCACTTTGTTTTCGGGATGGAGATCCCGGGAAGACACTTGCAGGGAAATATCTGGGAATGCGCGCGGCCTTGCCCGCGCCGACGGGGGAAGTGGTAATGCAACAGACCGGATACATTATGCTGTGGAGAAGCTTTGGTGACAGCTCGCTGTGGAGAGAGCACAGGACGTTCAGTAGAGCAGAGGCATGGCTTGACATCCTCATGTCAGCCCGCTGGAAAACAGAACCGGCAGAAGTGCGG
>JAQUXG010000163.1 GCA_028692515.1 Kiritimatiellales bacterium
GTTCGCGGAGTCCGCCTTCTTTAAGAAAATCCTGCTCAAGCCGACGAAGCTGCTGATCGACCAGATAATTGGTCTGGTGAATCAAGCAGACGGCGATGTTGGCGACAACTTCCGGCGGCCGGGTTTGGCGCTACGCTTCTTTTTGAATACAAAAAGCACTTTCGGAATACCTCAGGTCAACAAATTCCCGATACATTTCGTAGGTCTGCGGCTCCACCCGGCCCAGCTTGCGGACGAAGAGCGCTTCTTTGCTGTCCGGCTCCCAGATCGTCAGGTCGCGAACGCGCAGATAGTCGAGGTAGTCGTCGAGCAGTTCTTCGAGGCTGGCGCGGGCGACGTTGGTGAGCTTGATTTCAGTTTCCTTCGAAGTGAGCGCGGCCTTGCTGCCTTCGAGGATGTTTTTCTTCCCTGACCTTGCGGACTGAATCATCTGGTCAACCGTGCGGTCGCCGCGCGAAAGAACCTTGTGCGCAAAGCGGAAGGTGATGTCGTAAACAACTTCGGCTTTCTGGAACGAAAGCAGTGTTTGGTAATCGCCGCGCGGCGGAAGGATGGGATGGGAGTTCCGGGAGTCAGGTGACTTATTGCCCGCATTCTTCGCATGGCTCTCATTCGTTCCCATGCAGGGGTTTTAGCAAAAACTTCCAATGTCTGGAACTTTTTCTTCCCGACGTTCCAACCATTGGAAAATTTTGTCACAGTGCGCGGATGGAGTTGAAAATTTTTGACTCAGCGGGGTTCTATGCCCGATTTCACAACTAATTCATAAAAGGCATGTTGCACAATAAACCCTCCTTCGGCACAGCCGATGCTTTTAAAGCAGACGTCTTCGGGACATGGGGTTCCGAAGCGTAAAAAAAGGAGGTGCCAAATGAACTGGCCAACCAGACGTAATGACATGGCTCCGGCTCTTTGGAATGCCGGAGTGCTACACAGATCCATCGACGATCTCCTTGAAGATTTCTTCGGGGGAGTCGGAACATTAACCCCAACGACCGGACTCGCTCCGCGGTTTGAGGTGTCTGAAGTGGATGGTGCGATTGTGGTGGATGCGGAACTGCCGGGCATGGACGAAAAAGATGTCCAGGTGAGCTTGCAGGACAACATCCTTACGATCAAAGGGGAAAAGAAACGGGAACAGGAAACGAAGAAGAAAAACTGCTACATCGCGGAACGCAGCTACGGCAGCTTCCAACGGTCACTACAGCTCGGTTCGGGAATTGATGAAAGCAAAATCAGCGCGTCGTTCAAGAAAGGCGTTCTGACGGTCACGATTCCGAAGACGGAACCGGAAAAGAGCAAAGCGCGCACGATCGACATCAAACCCGAATAGGCGTCGCAAAGCAAAACCCGCTCTCCTTCTGGAGGGCGGGTTCTATTTTTTATGCTGGTCGTAGATTTCCCTTCGAACGGGACAGGTACAAAAGAAATTGTCTCCAAAGGGAAACTTATAGGCGCATGGGCCGCTATCGCGACAGACGAATCGACGGCCCCCCCCGGTCATCTGCGCCAGCGGCTCACTCAGCATGCCGCTCAGACACCGATGCCCGTGAACGCACCGATCAGCTAAATCAAGAATCTCTCTACCAATTTTTAGTTCCATAGGCGGAATGTTAGCCATAAACTCACTGACACGCAATAAAAGGAGAAAGATTTTATGAGACCGCATCACATCCATGAAGTTCTTTTTACCCGAGAACAGATTCAGGAGCGCGTCCATGCGCTGATCGAGGAAATCGCCGCAGACTGCGAGGCGGAGAATCTGGTGATGCTGGGTATTCTGCGCGGCAGCTTTATTTTTCTGGCCGATCTGGTGCGCGGTTTCGCCGCACACGATCTGCATCCACGGATCGACTTCATTACCCTTTCCAGCTACGGCGGCGGCACCGAGTCGCGCGGACAGGTTGAAATTACCCACGATACAAATGAAGATCTGCGCGGTGCGGATGTGGTGATTGTGGACGATATTCTCGATAGCGGGCGCACGCTGGCCTTCGCCAAAAGACTGTTTCTGGAACGCGGTGCGCGCTCAGTGAAGACCTGCGTGTTACTGGATAAAAAGGCCAACCGGGCTGTCCGAATGGAAGCCGACTATGCCGGGTTTCCGGTCGATGATTTTTTTGTGGTCGGCTACGGCCTCGACTATGACAACCGCTACCGCGAACTGCCCTATATCGCCAACGTGACGTTTACGGATGGATAGCCGCGCCGGTTTTTCCAAGGTGTGGAAAAACAAAACGGCTTTTTTCCAAGGTTTGGAAAAAAGCCGTTCTGTTGTCTTAAGCGAACCGGTTTACTCGACTAAATCGATCATCTGACTGATCGTATCGTCACCGCTGTTCCGCTCGTTGCGTTCTTCAACAACGGATTCATCTGCCGCCGACTGCTGCTGCTGTTGCGGCCTGGGCTGCTGATTGTTACCGCCGCGGTTGGGCCGCGGACCGCGATTGCGGTCGCGCCGGTCGTTACGCTGCGGGCGGTTGTTGTTGCTGTAGTTGCCGCCGTTTTCGTTCTGCTCATTGCCGTCGTCCAGCAGTTTGCGGAAGGTCGAAACGCGCAAGGTGGTGCCGCCGGATCCGATGATGCGTTTTTCGAGCGCGACATCTTCTGCCACCAGCACGCCGGCGGAGCCGGCCTGTTTGAGCGACTTGATCAGTTCTTTGGTCAAGACGTCTTCCGACTTGGCATAACGCACGCGTACGCCGTCGAACACTTTGTTATGCGGTGCTTTATCCAGCGGCGCACCGACCAGTACGGCGGTGACTTTGATTTTCTCGCGCTGCACAATACGTGAGAGTGCGCGCAGAAGCTGGAGTTGCTGACGCGGCGCGGCACGTCCGCGCACGCCTTTTGTTTTCAGTACGGCGGCGGTATCGACCACCAGTACGCTTTTTGCTGTTCCGAAGAGCCCCATGGTTCTTCCTTTCTCTAGGTTTCAGGGTTACTGCGCCGCCGTTTCAATCAGACAACAGAATGGACTGGCGACGCGTTCTGTAAAGCGGGGGAAGCTACCGGAACGGAGCCGCCGGCGCAAGCCTCGATTCAGGGCCGTTTTACGGTCGGGCCGGGATTGTATTGAACGCCGCCTGCCGCTAGCATGTCTGCCTGTAAAACTCCGGAGTCTTATGAAAAAAATGCTTTTCATCTTTTTGCTGGTTCTGAGTGCGCAATTTGCCTGCGCGCAGCTCGACCTGTCGGCGGAACTGATCGCCAGAAAAACCCTGATCGAGGCGGTACAGTCCACGAACTCCTATCCGGATGCCGATATGCTGCTGGTCGAGGATCAGACCCGCGTCCGGTACGAAACCGATGGTGCCTATCGTTATATCAGCGATATGGCGTACAAAATTCTGACCGAGAAAGGTCGGCAGGAGAAATCAAGCATCGGTATCGGCTACAGCACCGACTACGGCACCATGCGCTTTGTGCGGGCCGAGGTGGTTAAGCCTGATGGACACACTGTCCCGGTTGATCTGGCGACTCAAAGCCGCGAGTCGATCAGTCAGGGGCAGATGAGCGCCAATATCTACGACCCAAGCCAGAAAGATATCAAACTGACCATTCCCGATCTGGCGGTCGGCGATATCCTGCGCTATACCGTCGCCAGCGAGCAGACCAAAACCGTCGTTCCCGATACTTGGAGCGACCTGTTCACATTCGAAGAGACCTTTCCCATTCTCCATGCCGTGTACGAGGTGGATGCCCCCGCCGCCCTGCCGCTGGCGAAGATTGAGCTAAAGGATGAAATTCCCGGCACGGTCACCCGCCGGACCGATAAACGGGACGACCGCATCCTCTATACATGGGAAGCTCGCAATGTGCCTCAGCTGTTTGAAGAGCCCGGCATGCCCGCCGCCTATACCGTTTCGCAACGGATACTGCTCAGCACCATTCCGGACTGGGAGACGCTTTCAAAATGGTATTGGAAACTTTCGCAGCCGCGCCTTGACACCGTCAATGATGCGATGAAAGCCAAAGTTCAGGAGCTGACCGCCGGACTCACGGATCGGCAGAAAAAAATCGAAGCAATCTTCCGGTTTGTTTCCCAGGACGTGCGTTACATGGGCATCACCGTCGAAGACAAAGCACCCGGCTATGAACCGCACGACGTATCGCTCACCTTCGACAACCGCTACGGCGTCTGCCGCGACAAAGCCGCTCTGCTCGTCTCCATGCTGCGCATTGCCGGGTTCGACGCCTATCCGGTGCTCATCTATGTCGGCCCGAAAAAAGACCCCGAGGTGCCGCAACCCTGGTTCAACCACGCCATCACCGCCATCCGCAACGCCGACGGAAGCTTCCAGCTGATGGACGCCACCAACGAAAACACCCGCGACCTGCTCCCGGGCTACCTTTCGTACCGCAGTTATCTCGTTGCCACCCCGCAGGGTGAAATGCTGCAAACCTCGCCCGTTGTGCCGCCGGAGGAGAATCTGCTGACCATTGATGCCGATGCCGCGCTGAATGACTCCGGCCTTATCACCGCCCATGCGGTTCTCTCGTTCAACGGCATCAACGACACCGCCTACCGCGGGCGTCTCGCCGCGCTCAAGCCCGACGAGCGCGAA
>JAQUXG010000164.1 GCA_028692515.1 Kiritimatiellales bacterium
GGTCGCGCCCCGCACGGGGCGCGTGGATTGAAACCGCAGAGAGGCCGCGATCATGAAGCCGGATGATTGTCGCGCCCCGCACGGGGCGCGTGGATTGAAACATGGTTGTTAGGTCGTCAGATGTGTCGGCAATGGTCGCGCCCCGCACGGGGCGCGTGGATTGAAACTCAAACGTGTCGATCATGGGATTGGCACCGGTTGTCGCGCCCCGCACGGGGCGCGTGGATTGAAACGCAAATGCCGACGATGAACGCATCGCCGCTGGCATGTCGCGCCCCGCACGGGGCGCGTGGATTGAAACCAGCTCAGGCCGGCCACATCGGGAATCAGCGCGGTCGCGCCCCGCACGGGGCGCGTGGATTGAAACAGTGGCAGTCGGTTACTCAACAACCGCGTCCGGGGTCGCGCCCCGCACGGGGCGCGTGGATTGAAACATCAGCTATCACCTCGCAGCATTCCGGAACCAGCAGTCGCGCCCCGCACGGGGCGCGTGGATTGGAATTGGCGTTAAACGTATCTAGAACAGTCGGGTTTATGTTTGCATCGCGTCGGGCACCTGCTTAGAGTGGGTTTCAGCAAGAAGGAGAGTGTTGCATGGCCGCTGAACCGAAGACCGATCTTGAGAAGCAGGACTGGCTCGATGCGCTGGACGAATTGCTTGAATCCGCCGGGCCGGAACGGGTTAAGGATATCCTTCACGATCTTCAGGTGAGCGCCCACCGCAAAGGCGTCCGCCTTCCGTTCTCTGCCAACACGCCCTATATCAATACCATCCCGTCTGATGATCAGCCGCCGTATCCGGGCGATCGCGAGCTGGAGCGCCGCATCAAAAGCCTGATCCGCTGGAACGCCATGGCCATGGTGGTGCGCGCCAATCGCGAAGAAGAGGGCATCGGCGGTCATATTTCTACCTATCAATCAATCGCCACGCTCTACGAAGTGGGCTTTAACCATTTCTTCAGAGGTCGTACCGAAAGTTTTCCGGGCGACCTCGTTTATTTTCAGGGGCACTCGTCGCCGGGCGTTTATGCCCGCGCCTTTCTTGAAGGCCGCCTGCCGGTGGAGCAGATCGGTAATTTCCGCCACGAACTGCACGATTCGCCCGGCCTTTCCTCTTATCCGCACCCGTGGCTCATGCCCGACTTCTGGCAGTTCCCGACCGTTTCGATGGGCCTCGGCCCGATCACCGCCATTTATCACGCCCGCTTTATACATTACTTAGAAGATCGCGGCATCCGTCCGCCCGCCGGTCAAAAAGTCTGGGCGTTTCTCGGCGACGGCGAAACCGACGAGCCGGAAACGCTCGGCGCGATCACGCTCGCCTCCCGCGAAAAACTCGACAACCTCATTTTTGTAGTGAATTGCAACCTGCAGCGGCTCGACGGTCCGGTACGCGGCAACGGCAAAATCATTCAGGAACTCGAGGCCGCCTTCCGCGGGGCAGGCTGGAATGTGATCAAAGTGATCTGGGGCGGCGACTGGGATCCGCTGCTCGAAAAAGATGAAGAGGGCGCGCTGGTTAAACGCATGGGTGAAGTGGTCGATGGCGAATACCAGAAATACACCGTCGAAGACGCCGCCTACGCCCGCGAACATTTTTTCGGAGCCGACCCCCGTCTGAAAGAGATGGCGGATCATCTCTCGGATTCACAGATCAAAACCATGCGGCGCGGCGGGCACGATCCGGCGAAAGTTTATGCCGCCTATAAAGCCGCCGTGGAGCATAAAGGTTCGCCGACTGTCATTTTGGCCAAAACCGTCAAAGGCTACGGCCTCGGTGCGGCAGGCGAGGGGCAGAACATTACCCACTCGCAGAAAAAGATGGGCGAGGAAGCGCTGCGCGAATTCCGCAACCGCTTCGGCATTCCGATTTCGGATGAAAAAATCGACAGCGTACCGTTCTACCGTCCGCCGGATGACAGCCCGGAAATCAAATATTTGATGAAGCTCCGCGCGGAGCTGGGCAGTTTTGTGCCGGCGCGCAACACGGACTACACGCCGGTCGCCATGCCGTCCAATAAAATCTTTCAGGAGTTCGACGGCGGTTCCGAGCGCCCGGTATCCACCACCATGGTTTTTGTCCGCCTGCTCAGCAAAATGCTGCAAGACATCAATATTGGAAAACTCATCGTGCCGATCGTGCCGGACGAGGCGCGTACTTTCGGGATGGACGCGCTCTTCCGCCAGTGCGGCATCTATGCCCGCCCGGGACAGCTTTACGAGCCGGTCGATGCCGACAATCTGCTTTACTATAAAGAAGCGCACGACGGACAGATTCTCGAAGAGGGTATCACCGAAGCCGGCGCGTTCTCCTCGTTCCTTGCGGCGGGCACGGCCTACGCCAACCACGGCATCAACATGATTCCGTTTTATATTTACTATTCCATGTTCGGCTTTCAGCGCATCGGCGACCTCACGTGGCTGGCGGGCGACGCCCGCTGCAAAGGCTTCCTGCTTGGCGCGACGGCCGGACGCACTACGCTCGCCGGCGAAGGCCTTCAACATCAGGACGGTAACAGCCACGTCATGGCGCTCACCGTTCCAAACCTCGTCGCCTACGATCCGGCAACCGCCTACGAACTCGCCGTGATCATCAAAGACGGCATCCGCCGCATGTACGTCGAGAACGAGCAGATCTATTATTACATCACGCTGATGAACGAAAACTACGCGCAGCCGCCGATGCCTGCCGGTTCGGAAGAAGGAATTCTGAACGGCATTTACAAATTCCGAAGTTCAGGAAAAGCACAGGCGCAGATTCTTGGCAGCGGCGCGATTCTCAACGAAGCCGTCAAAGCCGCCGATCTGCTCAAAGAAAAATTCGGCGTCGAAACCAACGTTTGGTCGGTCACCAGTTATAAAACCCTGCTCAACGACGCGCTTGACGCCGACCGTTCGGTGCGGTTTCCCGCGTCACTCGCTGCCGCGAGCAAGCGGCAGGCAAAGTCTGGACAGAGGAAGCCCTGGATTTTCCAATGTTTGGAAAACGAGAAGGGGCCGGTTATCGCTGCGTCTGATTATATGAAAGTGCTGCCCGCTTCGCTGGCCAAATGGATTCCCGGTGAGCTGACCGTTCTCGGTACCGACGGCTTTGGACGCAGCGACGGACGCGACGCACTGCGTGAACATTTTGAAGTTGATGCCAAATCCATTGCCCATGCCGTGCTGGTCTCGCTGGGAATGGATGCGTCAAAACTGAACCTGCCGCAAGATAAGCCGAACCCTTTGACTGAATAGGTAAAAATAGCCCACGAATCACACTAATTTTCTCGAATGAGAGTGTTTGAGATTCGTGTTCATTCGTGTGATTCGTGGGCGGTTATTAAATGGAGATAACGTAATGGAATTCAAACTTCCGGAACTGGGCGAAAATATTGAATCCGGCGACATCACCAACGTGCCGGTCAAAGTCGGCGACCCCGTCAAAAAGAACCAGACGCTGCTCGAACTCGAAGCGGGCAAGGCCTCCATGGAAATTCCGTCACCGGCCGACGGCGTGCTGAAGGCGCTTTATGTGAAAACCGGCGATACCGTCAAGGCCGGACAGCTCGTCGCAGAAATTGAAGAAAAGCAGGAATCAGGAAGCAGGAGTCAGGAGTCAGAAAAGAAACCCGAGCCAAAACCGGAACCAAAATCTGAACCTAAGCCCCAACCCAACCCCGAACCGGTAAAAGAACCTGATCTGGAGAAAAAGCCAGAACCTGTTCAGAAAGAAGTGACTCCTGATGCCCGACCTCTGACCTCTGAGTCGGCGAAGCCGACGTATCCGCCCGTTTCCGCCGCACCGAACGTCCGCGGACTGGCGCGCGAGCTGGGGGTGAATATTCATGATGTTCCGGCGTCCGACCCAGACGGCCATATCAGCGAAGAAGATGTGAAAGCCTTCGCCCGCGAAAGACTGAAAAACGGCGGAACATCTGATTCTCAGAAAAAGACGCCTGGCGTCCGGATCGAAAAAATGACGCAGACCCGCAAAGCGACCATGAAGCATATGGCGCATTGCTGGGCGACGATCCCGCATGTCACGCAGCATGACGTGGCCGATATCACCAAGCTTGAGGAGTTGCGCAAACGCTATGCACCGCGCGCCGAAGCGGCCGGAGCCAAGCTGACAATGACCGCCATTCTGATTAAGGTGATTGCCGCCGCGCTCAAGGTGCATCCGAAATTCAATTGCAGCATTGATCCGGTGAAAGAAGAGATCCTCTACAAAGGGAGCTACAACATTGGCATCGCCATGGATACGCCGAAGGGGTTGCTGGTTCCGGTCATTGCCGACGGCGACAAGAAAAACTTTGTGGAGCTCGCGCTGGAGCTGCGCGAGCTGACTGAACGGGCCAAGATCGGCAAGCTGACGGTCGAGGATTTGAAAGGAGGCACCTTCACCTTTACAAACCTTGGAATCATCGGCGGATCGTTCTTCACGCCGATCGTCAATTCACCGGAGGTGGCGATTCTGGGTTCAGGTCGCGCCTATTGGGAGGCCGGAATTGAAGACAATGCAAAACGTCTGCGGCTGCCGCTCTCGCTCTCCTACGACCACCGCATCAT
>JAQUXG010000165.1 GCA_028692515.1 Kiritimatiellales bacterium
CCCGTGCGCGCGCCGAGGGCCGCGCAGAGGTTGTATTTTTTTCCAAAGGTTGGAAAATCGTACAAACCCGTGATTATCGTCTTTGGCGTCTGATGCAGAAT
Organism: Kiritimatiellales bacterium; assembly: GCA_028692515.1. Taxonomy (GTDB): domain Bacteria; phylum Verrucomicrobiota; class Kiritimatiellia; order Kiritimatiellales; family Tichowtungiaceae; genus Tichowtungia. The sequence goes on from JAQUXG010000165.1 coordinate 102, forward strand.
GAAGCCTCCATCGAAGTCTGGAATCTCAACGATGCGCCGCAATCGGTTTCACTCACCCTTCAGGGCTTAGCCGTCGGCGGTGCCAAACAAATTGTGTTCAACGGCGCGGAGAAGAAAATTTTTCCAAACGGACAGGTGATTCTCTGGACTTCCGAGCCCATCACCTTGGCTCCGGGCAAAAATTTACTGACGTTGGTCGATCCTTTACAAAACAATGCGGTGCCGTTGCTGGTTTTGTCCGTGAACGTACAGCCTTGACGTTCAGGCCGCACGCAGGGTTTTGACGGCGGTGCGGCGGACGTGCGGCGGCAGGTCGAACTGCCAGGTCACAAACTTTTCCAGCACCCGTTCGATCTGTGTCAGATAAACCGGATTGTATGTTGCCGACAGCACCTCTTTCGGCGTTTCCGCACGTTGCCAGGTTTTCAGCAGCTCGACCGATTCCGTTGCGATCGGGGTGGAGGGAATCCGGAATTTATTGGCATATTCCGGGCTAATGAGTCCCCCGTGATCTGCCGAGAATCGTTTTGCTGAGCGTGGATCCAGGACTTCTGAACTCTGTTCCTCTTCGTCCAGCAGAATGTGCTGTCCCTGGAATTCGGCGAATTTCAGATCAAACCAGATCAGGAAGACGGGATGACGGCCGTACTCTTCCGCCAGCATCAGCATCTCCTCGAAAAACTCAAACCGTCCCGGTTCGTGTCCGTGGCGCGGCGTGGTTTTGGCAAACAGCGCGGCGATATATCCGGCGGCGGCGCAGGCGCGCCAGTCGGTGCGGAAAATGGTTCGCGGGTGAAGCATGGAGCACTCTTTGGCAATGTGTGTGCCGCGCTCGGTGCGGTCATAAAACAGCAGTTCACTGGTGGAAAAGTAATCGTACTGTCCGCGAAAGAGACTGTTCTTGCGCTGGTCGCCTTTGATCGTCGTGGAGAGTTTCCCGTAGTGTGCCGTCAGCCAGGTGACAATCCGCGACGTGTTGGAAACATCTGTCCAGTACAGAGGAATCGCTGACGTTTTAACGATCATGACTAGGCCGGAGCGTGTGCGCCAAGAAGAAGGAAGGTGACGCCGTAGTAAATAAGCAGGGCAAAAATATCGTTTGAGGCGCTGACGAATGGCCCGGAGGCGACGGCGGGGTCAATTTTAAACCGGTTGAGCGCCAGCGGCACAAATGCGCCGAAGACCGCGGCGAACATCATGGCGCAGAACAGGGACAGTCCGACGGTAAGAGCCAGAAAGGATGGCGGGAAAGCCGTCGCATTCTGACCAATTATATAGCGCGCCCAAAAGCCGATCACCGCGCCGCAGATCACACCCATCAGCATGCCGGTGCCCATTTCGCGGAAAAGCAGCCGGTACAGCTTCTTCTCGTTGAATGAGCCGACCGCCAACCCGCGGATAATCAGCGTGGAAGACTGAATGCCGGTATTGCCGCCCATCCCCATCACGATCGGGACAAAGAAACTCAGCGCCAGAACCTCCAGAATGGAAATGCGGCTCATGAAGGCTTTAAGGATGGCGCTAGTGATAAACCCGGTGGCCAGTGTAATCAGCAGCCACGGCAGGCGGGCACGGCTCGCTTGTAGCGGCGAAGAAAATTCCAGCTCTTCCTCCGTCGATCCGGCCAGTTTGAAGATATCTTCCGAGGCCTCTTCTTCCAGAACATCGACCATGTCGTCGATGGTAATACGGCCCACCAGCCGTTCCTGATAATCCAGAACCGGCAGAGAGTTGAGGTCGTATTTCGACATCATCTGCGCCGCTTCTTCCTGGTCGGTGCCGGTATGTGCGGCGAAGGGAACCGACTCGGTCAGCGCGCTCAACGGTTTCTGGCGATTCTCCGTTTTCAGCAGGATCCAGAGCCCGACGCTGCCGATCAGCCGCTCATTTATATCCACGACGTACGCCGAATAAACCGGTTCGTCGGTGTCCAGTCCGCTGATGTGATCGAGAGCCTGCTGCGCCGTCTGCGTTCCATGCAGCGCAACAAAATCGGTGTTCATGATTCCGCCGGCGCTGTCTTCATCATAGCGCAGCAGTTCGCGGACTTCCTCGGAATCCGCCTTCTCCATCAGGTCGAGAACTTCGGCGGTCTTCTTATCCTCCAGTTCACCCAGCAGGTCGGCGGCATCGTCCGGAGCCATCTCATCAACGATGTCGAAAATTTCTTTTGCAGTCAGATCCTCAAGCAGATCCGCCTCAGTCGCGTCGGCCATTTCCGAGAGAACATCGGCCTTCAGCTCATCCGAAAGCATGTCGAAAATGCGCGGCTGATCATCATCCGGAGAATGCTCAATAATATCGGCGATATCCGCCGGATGCAGCTTCGCCAGCAGTTCCGGCAATTCAGACCATAGCTGATTGCGGATGCAGTGCTGAATTGGATCTTTGACGGTGCTGTCCATGTTTTTTTCCGGCTTAAGGGCAGTTCGGAGCGCATCCTATCCCCAACCCGTCCCGAGGCCAAGCCTCTTTCCCAACATTGGAAAAGGCCGGAGGCAAAAAGGGATTTTGATGTACTTTTACAGGGAATGATGGTTTTTTCTGCGCATGCTACTGAATAAAACCATACGGCTGTTTTTAGACAGCATCGGGCGGCGCGAGGAATACGAATTTTACCTCAACAAATTCCAGTCCGCCGGCACCGACTGCTTCGCCCTGCTCGTGCCCGACCTCGAAAGTCTGGAGCAGGGGGCCGAGGCGCTGGCGTTTGACCTGCACTTTCTGCTCAAACTTGGTTTAAAACCCGCGGTTGTTCTCTGTGGTGACGATGCCGAAACGCAATGGAACCTGCTCAAAGACAAGTCGCTCTTCGAACGAACCGTTTTTCCAAACCTTGGAAAAAAAGAGGACTGTGTGCCGGTCTTCGTAGAAGAAACGTTCCAACCATTGGAAAGTTTGACCCAAAAAGTTCCAATGTTTGGAAAAAGGGTGCACTTCATTCGCGCCGCCGGCGGACTCAGCACAGAATATGTTTACGTCCAGAAACTTCCTGCCGATTTGCAGCCCGAAGACCGGACGCTAGTCGAAACCGCCGCCGCGCTGCTCGACGCGCGGCCCGGAACCCATATTTCCGTCACGTCGCCGATCAACCTGCTCAAAGAAATTTTCACCGTCAAAGGGGCGGGCACCGTCTTTCGGCGCGGCTCAACCATTTTGTCCGGCGAAGCCGACCCCGGACGGTTGCTGGCGCTGCTCGAAGAAAGCTTCAAGCGGAAGCCCAAAGAGCACGTTTTGGCCGATGTCACGCAGACCTATTTTGAAGAAAACTATCGCGGCGCGGCCCTGCTCGAACAGCAACCCGAAGGGCTTTACCTCTCCAAATTCGCCGTGGGCTCCGAAGCGCGCGGCGAAGGCCTCGCGCAGGAACTGTGGGACGAAGTTTGTAAAAAACATCCCGCCTTCTTCTGGCGGTCGCGGAAAGGCAACCCGATCAACCAGTGGTATGACCGGCACGCCGATGGTCGGCACACTGCCGACGGATGGGTGGTTTTCTGGCGCGGCATCGATGCCAATGCCATTCCCGGACTAATCGCCTTCTGTGTCTTTCGTCCGTCCGACTTTGTTTAAGCGTGCGTGCGGGGTCTCTTTATATGTCAAGCAGGTCGGGGAATAGCTTTTGTAGTTTACGAATGAATTTGACCGGATCAATCCCCATAGCATGGGTGATCGTCAAAAACTCCACTAAATCCACCCGTCGTTCGCCTTTTTCGATTTTCGCAACGAACGACTGCGGTCGATTTAGTTTTTCTGCCAGCATATTCTGAGAAAGACCGGCGTTCTGCCTCTCCTCACGAAGCAGAGAGCAGAATATCTGGCTGGCCGGGCTATGGATTGTCTTGCGCATAAATAATGGCAGGACGGTAATCCCATAGAAGGATTATCCCAAAAAAGGATGGGCTTGACGTTGAAGTACATACTCGCTAAAACCCCAAGGAATGTTTTTAAAAGGGGTGATATGAACCGGAAAGTAATTATACGTGTTGCGGTTGCTGGGGTTTTTCTGCTTCTGCTCAGTGCGGTGGCGGTTAGCACGGTAGATAAACTGGTGATCGAACCGCGCACCGTTTCCTCGTGGAGCGAGCTGGTCGACTGTTACCTTGTCTCGCGTTCCTCAATACCGCCTTTGCCATTCGCGTACGATGATGCTTTTACCAGAATGGAAGATGGTGACTGGTCTTTTCTTGCTGACCGATGGCAGTGCAAGCAGAGTGGTGGCACGTATTACGTTGCTGAAAAGTCCAAGCTGGCGAAACTCAAGCTTCCCTTGCACATACTGGTTTATGAGGATTTGCAGCGTGGAGAAATCGTTATCTTAAGTTCACCTGACGGGAATACCTATCAGGGGGAAGCGCTTTTTAAAGCGCCGGAATTCATGCCGTACGAAACGGATTTCCCGTTAAACCGTTACGTCCTTGATGAACTGGCGCCTCGCCG
>JAQUXG010000166.1 GCA_028692515.1 Kiritimatiellales bacterium
ACGGTATCTCCCGGTTTTAGCCCCATGACGTTCATGATCCCTTTAATCATTTGGGGATGAAACTTTCCACGGTAAGGGAATAACCCGTGCGTTGCATAACCGGTGCGGAAAATATTTTTTTCGAAGAAGGATTTCAAACGGGACGAAGAATGCGCTGGCAGTCGTAGGGACTCTCCTGCACACATCTGGAAATGCCTTGTGACCTGATCGCCAACTCGGGAAAAATAAGCAGCATTTTGAATCAAGGATTGATCATCAAGGAGTTGATTTTCGTAAAAAGCGAGCTCCAGCTCATAATAATCATCGATATCCGGAATCAACTCTCTTTTGGCTGAGAATAGATGTTCTGACAAACTATTCGAGAGTATGTCCGCCGGATCAATCATTATAGGCTCATCCTTCTGTGAAATCGCCATTCTCATGAGGGAGTACGAGCGGCGTTGAGAGTCTTTCGATGATGGCGTCGCAACTCTCCTTTTCGATGCCAATCCAATAACGGTTGGATCGTTCACATACATCAAATGTCGTTCCGCTACCGCCAAATGGATCCAAAACAATTTCTCCTTCATTCGTGGACATTTGAACAACGCGATTAACCAATTTGGTGGAGAGTTGGTTTTGTGTGCGCTTCGCACTTTTAAATTTGCGATGTCGAACCGGAGGAATATCGTCCCAGACATCGGTTAGATTAACCCCGTTGGGATTCATTGCGTTTCTGTGTCCACCGTAATCCTTCAGTTCTTTCGAACAGTGTCGGCAGATTTGAATCGGGGTGCGAATCTTCCGAAAGGTTTTCGGGGCGCCTTTTGTGTAATAGAGAAGGCCATAATGCGAAGGATAGAGTCGCTTTGGGATGGGGAGGCTCAGCTTAATATTTACTGCGATCCAGTGACGGAATAGCATGCCTTCTTCGGTCAGATGAGCGCCAAGCGGGATATTCCACTTTGGCAGATTGTAGATGAAGAGCGCGCCCCCAGGCTTTAGTATTCGAATACATTCATCAAGCCACGCCCTGCACCACATCAAGTAGGCTTTTTCAGAGAGATTATCATTAACCTTTGAGCCGTACTGTTTATCGAGGTTAAATGGCGGGTCAGCAAAAATCGTATCAATGGAGGCGTCCTCAATGTGCGGTAGTATTTTAAGACAATCTGCGTTAAAAACGACGCCCAGTGATGTTTTAAACACCATATTCGTTGCAATTTCTGGAGCGCAAAGAGTTTCGGGGTGGAACTCCTGAGTGCTTATCGGCTTCAAAGGAAAAGTCAGGCTGTTGGTCGCGTAATTGCTCATGATTAGGTATTCCTGCTAAAGAGCCGTAATGTAACTTATAGTCTGCATTTGTGTAAAGATAAAAATGCAAAACCGCTATCTGCCTGAACCCCGAAGTTAAAAAGATCTAGTAGCTTTCATTTTCCGCAGGCAACTAGCATCCGGTATCTACAGGAAAAAACTACAGGAAGCTGGATGCGATGCCAAGAGTGCGGCGACTTTTTCTGTAATGACGCGATGCCTTCAACTGCTGGATATAGGCCGTTTTTCCAAACCTCGGAAAAAACCATAAAAACCGGCCGCGCCGGTTCCACGCCTTGGACTTTTTATTCTGCAAGGCGAACGCGGATGCGGTAGAAACCTTTGCTTTTGACGGCGTGAACCGTGTCCGTCCAGCAGTTCTGCGGCCAGCTGATTGAAGTTTCCAATGTTTGGAAAGGATCCGTCAGCGACGGAGCCCATTCAATTATATAGACGCGACCTTCTACGGCCTCCCAGTTCAAAATATATCGATCCGTCTGGCGAAGTTCAAAACGGGACTGTTCATTGAGCGGATCAGAACCGGCTACAACCTCATCCGCGTTGCTCAGCCCGTCGCGGTCGGTATCAATGACCGGATCCACAACAATACAGGTTCCAATCGTTACATCGCGACTGTCGCGCACGACCAGATTGGTTTCAGATCCATCGACCCAGAGCATCGCTTCCGGTGCCGCAATGTTCGTGCGGACGTTTTCAAAACTGATTTGCATCCAGTCGCCCGCGCCGTCGAGGCGGTAGAGGTTGCCATAGTGCAGACCGCTGAACGCATTGGTAACGGTCGTTTCAAAAAGTTTATTCAGCTGCTCCGCCGCGACGCGGCGGCCTTCATCCGGCATTTCCAAATAATCAGTTCCGCCTTCGCTCCAGATGAAAATCTCCGGATTGCTCCGCGTGGACGTTGAGCTCTCTATCGAGGTCTGCTTCCACCAGCTCCCGTTCGCAAGACGGAAAATCTCGTCGCGTCCGAAGCCGTAAAAGTTTCCGGCAATCGCCGTGCGAACCACATTAGTGATTTGCTGGACCGGAGCAGTTCCGGTTATGCCCTCAACGCTCAGCCGCCAGTTTCCGGTCTGCAACCAGTTGCTGACCGTGACGGACGGACGCCAGAGAGTCTGTGCGGAGCTGTCGAGCGAGGTCTGCTGCCAGAACTGTCCATTGGCGAATGCAAAAATTCGTTTATTCTTCCAGCCGCGGAAATAGCCGTCGATCTCGCTGCGGACGGTATCGTCTGCCGGGGGAACCGAGGCTTCGACGATGCAGGTTCCGATGGCCACATGGTTGCGGTCGACAAACCGCATCATCTGCTTTTCGCTTTCCGTCCAGCGCCAGACGGTAACCGTGACATTGCTGACTATGTTTTCGAATGAAATCTGTTTCCAGATCGTTCCGTCCGCGAGTTGGTAAATGTTGCTGTTGTGAAGTCCAGTGAATGTATTGGTGACTGTGCTCTCGATAATGCTGATTTGTTCGACCGTTTTATCTCCGGTCACCCCGTCGATAATCATGCGGCGACTACCGAACTGATTCGTTACGGTGACCCCCGGATTCAATAACCCCGGATAAGGAGCGCCGACCCCGCCGGTGTTTTTCCAGAACTGCCCGTTTTTCAACTTCACAATCGTATCCGTTTCCCATCCGTAAAATTTTCCGTCGATTTGCGAGCGGCTCGAAACCGTGATGGTAATCGACGTTGTGCTGGTTCCGGCTGAACCGGCGGCGGCGAAGGCCGCGGTATATGTTCCGTTGGTCGGGCTGTTCCAGTTGAGCGTGCTGCTTGCGATATTCGTTCCGGTCGCACCGGCAAAGGCCGCGCCGGCGGGCAGGGCCGTTGCGGAGAGTGTAATGACATCGTTGGTGAGGACGTCATTTGCAGCCGTTACGACGAAGCTCAGAGAATCGCCGGTAAAGACAAATTGATTTTCCAAACCTTGGAAAAACGGAACCGGCCCGTGCGCGCCGGGCGTCATGTCGCCGGTTTCTGCACCGGCGGTGATCGTCCACTCCGATGCAGTCCAGACAGAGTTCGGTTGCAGAACATTGTTATTCCGCACGGCGCGGCTGTCTTCATAATTCCATGCGGTTCCGGTTCCATCCGTATTGAATTCGCCATAGAGATCGATCAGCACTCCATTGGTGTGGTTTCCGTTGTAATAAAGGAAGTATGCATCATCGCCGTTCCCGCTGACGGTTCCGCTTTCCTGATCCGGCGCGAACCCGTAGGCACCCTGAAAATCGACCGCACTGTAGGCAATAACCCATGCGGAAGCCGCCGCGACCGTTCCGGTCAACGGAATGTCATACCACGTTCCGCCGTTGACCTGTTTGCTCAACGTCCATCCGTCCACGCCCAGATTAATCGTATTGGTTCCGGCGTTGTACAACTCCACGAACCGGTAAACATCAGCACCCGTTCCCGCCGGGTCGGCAATTTCTGAAATTAAAAGGATTGGCCGTTCGGTCACCGTGATATCGATCGTTTCGCTGTCGGAGCCGTCTTTGTCGGTCGCATAAAACGTCACGGCATAAATCCCGCTGGGCGCGGCGTTGCTCCAAGTGAACACGCCGTTTGTGAACACCGCGCCGGTCGGAAGATTCGTTGCGCTCAGTGTGACCGGATCATGATCAATCGGATCATCCGCCGACACCGTGAACGACAGGGTTTCCCTCTCGACAACAGACTGATTCCCGATTGCATTAAGCACCGGCGGCAGATTGGCGGGGATGGATGAACTGTCAATGACATCCATGCTGTCCAGACTCCAGCCGTTGCCGACCACGCCGGCAGTGCTGGAGATTTTCAGCACAGAGTTGCCGGGAACACTAATGTTTACGGCATGGCTTCCTGTGCTGGAAATCACTGTGACGTTGGTTCCATCCACGTCGATGGTTGCTTCGTCCCCGTTTATGGTACTCCAACTCGATACACTGATATTGGTCAGTAGAACATCCAGTGGGAATGTAACATTGAGCCATTCACCGACGTCGAACGCATCGGTGTCATCGCCGGAGATTGAAGAGTTCAACCCGAATCCGCTCGAGGTTCGGTTCATTGTTCCGTCTGAAGCCGTGAAGGTCGCGATGATGTCGCTGTTTGTGACGGTTACCGGACCGGTCTGCCCCGAGAGCGCGCCGTAGAGAGCCGCATCATTCCGGAAATCGAAAACTGCGCCGTCTGCGGCTGTGCCGGAGATGGCGCAGACGAGCAAACAGACT
>JAQUXG010000167.1 GCA_028692515.1 Kiritimatiellales bacterium
CGGTCGAGTCCGTACAGCCGCCAGAGAAAGTTGCTTTTCGGGCCGGAGGGATGCATCTCTTTATAGGTTTCCTGATGGTAGGTCTCCTGAAAAATCTGGTAGGTGCCGATGCCGGCGGATTTCACCAGCTTAAAGCCTTCGATATCGAGCGGCGCGGCGTTGATGTTGACGCGCCGGATTTCACCGTTGCCGTGCTTCTGTTTGTAAACTTCCACCACGGTGTCATGGATAAACTGCGCGTCGTATTGCGGATGTTCGCCGTAAACCAGAATCAGCCGTTTGTGTCCGCGATTGACCAGCGCTTCGATTTCCTTGTCGAGCTCAGGCATCGTCAGCGTTTTGCGCGACACCTCACTGTTGGTGCAGCGGAAACCGCAGTACTGACAGTTGTTGACGCACTCGTTACCGATGTAGAGCGGGGCGAACAGCACAATGCGGTTGCCGTAAATGCGCTGTTTCAGCTCGCGCGCACCTTCAAAAATCTCTTCCACCAGCGCCGGGTCTTCGGCATTGATCAGCACCGCCATCTCTTCCGGATCCAGCCGCTTCTTATCCAGCGATTTTGCGATGACTTCTCGCACCCGTTCCGCCGAAGGGTTTTTCGTTTTTTCCAACCATTGGAAAATTTCCTCTTCGGGGATAAAGCTGGTTAAACCGGTTGTGTCTATTTTCATATTTTTCTCCAAATTTTCGTAATTCGTAATTCGTAACGAGTAATGCGTAATTGAAGAGCTCTCTTTAATTACGGATTACGCGTTAGTCGTTAGTTTTCTCTCATAAGCATCTAAAGCGGCAGGAAAAGGTGCTAGCACCCGTTTAAGCACGCCCTGCGTCTGCGAAATACAAAGTCCGTAGTTGGTGATCGGTACACCGGCGGCCTCGCATTTTTCGATGCGCGACAGAATTTCGCGCCGATTGTGCATGCAGCCTCCGCACTGCACAACGAGGCGGTACTCGCTCAGGTTATCCGGAAAATCGCGCCCGGCGTAGACGTCAATCTGCAAGTCGCATCCGGTGTACTGTCGTAGCCAGCGCGGGATCTTAACCCGGCCGATATCGTCTTCTGCCGCATGATGAGAGCACGATTCGGCGATCAGCACCTTGTCGCCGTCTTTCAGATGGTCGATGGCCGCCGCGCCCGCCGCCAGTTTTGGCAGGTCGCCCTTGAGCCGCGCAAACAGAATCGAAAAGGTGGTGCAGGGAATTTCGTTTGGCGTGTCGCCGACCATCTTCAGAACCACCTGCGAGTCGCAGATCACCAAGTCAGGCGGCGTTTTCAGCTGATTCAGCATGTGCGTGTACTCACGCTCTTTGACGACCAGCGCGGCGGCGTCGCTGTCGAGCGCGTCGCGGATGGTCGAAACCTGCGGAAGAATCAGACGTCCTTTTGGAGCCTGCAAATCGATCGGTACAATCAGCACGGCGATTCCGCCGGGCTTGACCAGATCGCCGACCAGCGGCGGAGGCTGAATAAACTCGTCCGGGCAGACGGCCAGAAGCCGGGCTTTGAGTTGCGAGAGCACCTTCTCGCGGGCAGAGAGGTCGGTCGAGTTGCAGGCAAGGTCAGACGAGTCGGACGGGTCTGATAAGTCGGATTTGTTTGCCACACGAATGACTGGTGTGCCTTTTGCTTCTGCAAGTGCAGAAACTTTCTGCTCAAATTCACCGAACTGATCGCCTTCGCAGATCAGCAGAATCACATCAGCGCGGTCGAATACCTTTTCTGTTTTTTCGACGCGCTTGCCGCCGAGTATGGTGGTGTCATCAAGTCCGGCGGTGTCGATGAAAACGACCGGGCCGATCGGAAGCAGTTCCATTGTTTTTTCCACAACGTCCGTCGTAGTGCCGGGCTGCTCGGAAACAATCGAAACGTCCTGACCTGCGATCAGGTTCAGGAAGCTCGATTTGCCCACATTCGTGCGGCCGAACAGGGCAATGTGCAGTCTCAAACTTTTCGGCGTCGTTTTCATGGTTCGTAATGCGTAACGAGTAATGCGTAATTGAAGAAATTTCCTTTATTACGCATTACGAATTACTCGTTAATTTTTGTATCCCAATGACATTAAGTTTTGAGGAGACAACGTTTTTTCAACGATTTCTTCTCCCAGCTCTTTTTCTAAAAACTCACGGATCGTTCCAGTGCCGTGCTGTTCGAACTGTTTGAAGAGTTCGGAGCAGCGGTCGTATCCAAGCATTGGAACAAACGCGGTGATAATTTCGGGAGAAGCATACAGCCGCTCCAGACAATTACCTTGATCCGCGTCAATTCCCAGCGCGTGTTTTGTCAGCATCTGCGCGGCGGCGATCAGAAGATCAATGGATTCGAGCAGGGCGTCGGCCAGCAACGGCATGAACTCACAGATTTGCAGCGAGCCGCGCGCGGCGCAGTCGGCGACGATGCCGTTGTTGGCTTTCACTTTGATGCCGATTTGCATGACCGACTCCAGAATGACCGGATTGACTTTTCCGGGCATGATGGACGAGCCGGCCTGCACGGCCGGCAGTTTGATTTCGCCCAGCATCGCGAGGCGGCGCAGGTCGTCGCTGACTTTAATCAGATTAACGGCGGCGGCGTTCAGGATGCCGGAGACTTCGACAAAGCAGTCGGCGTTGGCGGTGGCTTCGACCATATTTTCGGCGCGGCTGAGTCCAAGGCCGGTGACTTCGCGCAGTTTTTCCACGACCAGGAAAATGTAGCTGCGCGGCGCGGTGAGGCCGGTACCGATGGCGGTACCGCCGAGGTTGACGGTACGCAGGCGCTCTTCGCATTTAAAGGTACGCCAGCGGTCGCGCGCAAAGGCCTCGGCGAATGAGGCAAACTGCGCGCCGAGGGTGAGCGGTACAGCATCCATCAGTTCGGTTTTTCCAAGGATTGGAACGCCCGCCCATTTTTTTTCCAAGGATTGGAAAACTCCCTGAAGCGCGGCGAAGGCTTCGCTCAATTCCCGTACACCATAAATCGCCGCCACCTTCAGCGCGGTCGGGTAGGTGTCGTTGGTGGACTGATGCAGATTGACCTCTTGAATCGGGTGCGCGTTGGCGAGGTGACCGATCACTTCGTTGACCATCATGTTGGTCGAGGTTCCGGCACCGCCCTGGAGAGAAGAAAGCTGAAACTTGAAACTTGAAACTTGAAATTCATCGCATGCGGAAATGATGGCATCGGCATTGGGGAGAAAGCCTAGTTCTTTGTTGGCGAGGGCGCAGGCTTTTTTGACCTGAGCATAGGCATTGATAAGGCGCGGGTTTACCGGTTTTCCAATGTTTGGAAAATTTTCGATGGCGCGCGCGGTGTGAATACCCCATGGGCAGTCTACCGGGATTTCCATGGGGCCGATGCAGTCGGTTTCAGTGCGTGTTTTCATGGTTCGTAATTCGTGATGAGTAATGCGTAATTTGGACAGGGGTGCTGATTACGTATTACGGATTACTCGTTATCCTTTCTTACTTAGCATCGATTTGACGGAGACGCCGGGCAGGTTACCCAGCTTGCCGGTGAGCACGCCGAGTTCGTCGGTGGAGGCATCGACGATGAGGGTGATGGCGGAGCAGGAGCGTTTTTCGTAGGGGACACCCATACGGGCGACGATGATGCCGCCGAAGTCTCCGAGCAGTTCGTTGACCTCCGGCGCGTTTGCCTCGCGGTCTTCAATGATGATTCCGACAAATCCAAGTCGCTTTTCCATTTCGTCTCCTTCTTCTTTCACGTCCAAGGCAAAAAAAAGTGCTCCGCCGCATTTCTGCGGCGGAGCATGGAGACGGCTGGCAGCTACGCAAACCGTTTTCCTAAATTGTCCATTTGCCTTGGGTCAGGGAAACTCCCCTTGCCGCAGAAAACCTCAAAAAGCTACACCAAGTTTTACTTTTTGTACACTTTTCGTTCTTGATATCCTGTGTGTAAAAGCTCGTGAGCCTTGTGGCTCAACGGTTTACCCAAGAAATCTTCGTAAATTTTTGTGATCATCGGGTTGTGGTGCGAGCACCGGCGAACCGATTTTTCGTCGTCTGTATAGAGTCCAGCAGTCCGTTTGGCGCGAATTTCGTCGGTGGCTCCATGAGGTTGTCCGCCCCCGCCGATACAGCCGCCGCGGCAGGCCATCACTTCGATGAAGTGGAAGGGAAGCTCTTCGCCCTTTTCTTTAGCTTCACGAACCTGGTTCAAAAGCGCTTCGACGTTCCCCATCTGATGGGCGATTGCGACGCGGATCTTAGTGCCCTTGATATCGACTTCAGCAACCTTAACTCCTTGCATACCACGGACATCCATGAAGTTAACATCTTCGAGGTCTTCTTTGGTGATGAGGTAGTAGGCGGAGCGGAGCGCGGCTTCCATGACACCCCCGGTGACACCGAAGAGTGTTCCAGCGCCGGTGTATTCACCGAGCAGGCTGTCGGCTTCTTCTTCCGGCAGATTTTTGAAGTCGATGCCAGCCTGTTTGATCATACGGGCCAGTTCGCGGGTGGTGATCGAGACATCCACGTCCTGGAAGCCGGATGCGCCCATGCTTTCGCAACGGCCAA
>JAQUXG010000168.1 GCA_028692515.1 Kiritimatiellales bacterium
GCCAGACTCCATAGGCCGTGAATGGCGCCAGTGCGTTCGCGCAGGCGGGCTGCCAGCGTTTCGGCGGCGAGCGCGACCGGCGGGTTGTGGCGAGGGTTAAGGCTGAACAGCTGGCGGACTTTCTTGCGCTCTTCCGCCTCCGTCTGCATCAACTGGTCAAAATTCAGGTCAAGCGCGGCTTCCGCTTTGGCCAGTGCCCGTTCGAACGTGGGTTCACCGCAGACCAGCACAAACCGCGATTCCTGCCGCAGCAGAAGCACAATGCCGGAGCCGCTTTGCAACCATTCGATATCCCGCTCCTGTTTGATTTCAGTGTCAGCCGTGAGGCGGGGCGGGGGCATTTCAGAGAGGGTTGCGCCGAGCAGGCCGGGGCTGATAATCAGGGTGTCGATCCGGTTTTTTTCCGGCCGCCTGCGCGCTCCAATGGAAAAGCCGTTGGCGAAGAGGCGGGTTGTGCAGTGGGCCTCCGGATCAATTAATTGCAGCGTCCAGATTTGATCCGGCGCGGCGAGCGCGCCGGAGAGAGTTCCCGTGACGAAGGGAGTCCGGTCTTCCGGGCTGGCGGTGAACCGCCAGCCGGACTTCCAGGGGACTTCGGGATAGTGTTTAAAAACAGACTGCATAACTGAACCGACATCTTGTCGGAATCAGTCCGCTTCTTCAATCCATTGCTTTTGATTTCGGAGCGGGTGAAAGGCTTGCGTATTTTGTTTTAAAATGATTATGATAAGCCCGCATTCGTTCGATAGAACAGAAGGGGATACGTTATGGCACTTGAGCGCGCAATTGAAACAGTTCGCAAATTGGTTCCGGATCTGGAAGGGCGGATCAGCCAGTTCGAAGTGGAAACCTTCGAGATGGACGACGAGTTGCTCGATGCCTTTTGCGAGGAGCTCGCGAGAATGTCCGGGGATCTTCAAACCGGTCTGGATACCGCCAATAACGAAATGATTCGCGTGGCGGCTCATTCCATCAAAGGGATGGGCGGCACGATGGGTCTGCCTGAGATTTCTATTCTGGCTCAGGAAATTGAACTGACGCTTCGCGGCGGGCAGATGGATCGCTGCACAGAGCTTTGCAAGGCTCTGATTGAATGGTCGCGCGAGTTTGTTAGCAAAAATCAATGAGCCTGAATATGGCAGCCGATCCCAGCCCGACGGTTCCCGCAGGCGTTCGTCCTGATTTGAGCGGGAAGGTACTGGTTGTCGATGATGAACGTCCCAACCGGCTCTATCTGAAAAAACTTCTTTCTTCCTATGGCTGTGAGGTTTCTGAAGCGGCGGACGGCCCGACCGCGCTGGAAATACTCCGTCACGAACGGCCCGATTTGATTCTGGCGGATGTGGTGATGCCGGGGATGGACGGCTTCGAACTGTGCGGTGCGATTAAAGCACTTCCCATAACCCGCGATGTGCCGGTGATTATGGTGACCGCGAAGGGACACATTGATGATCTGAAGAAAGGCTTCGATCTCGGAGCGATGGATTACATCCGCAAGCCCTTTGATGCGCGTGAGCTGGTGCTGCGTGTCGGCAATGCGCTGGCGCTCAAGCGAAGCAACGACGCGCTGGCCCGCTGGAAACAGCGCGTGTCTCACGAGCTGGAGCTCGCCGGAAAAATTCAGCAATCCATGTTTTCAACCGCGCCTCTTTTTTCCGGACCCTTTGATATCCGCATCAACTACCGCTCCTCCATGGATGTCGGCGGCGATGCATTCGATGTGATTGTTCTGCCGGAAGGACGCTGTTGCGTTTATGTGGCGGACGTGTCGGGCCACGGGGTTGCTCCGGCGATGATCTCCTCAATGATTAAGGCCACGCTGTCCGAACTGATTAAGACATTCTACGCTCGCGGACCGGCGTTTATCTGCAATGAGCTGCATATGCGCCTGTGCTCGACACTGAACAATCCGTCTTACTACGCCACGATGTTGCTGGCTCTTTATGAGCCGGAAAACGGTCGCTGGGTCTGTATGAACTGCGGTCATCCCGATCCGGTTATTATTTGCGACGGGAAGCCGGTGGCTTTCCCGGCCGGCGGCGGCGGAATTCCTGTCGGCATGCCGCTCGGTCCGGATCGGCCTTTTGCCGAAGAGGATCAGACCCTGCTGGAATCCGGCCCCGGGATGCACATTCTGCTCTATACGGACGGACTCACGGAAGCTCTCCATCGCGAGACCGGTGAAGAATGCGGGCAGGTCATGCTGGAAGCACTGTTTGCCCGCGTCTCGGCCGATCCGTATGCCATTGATTGTCCCGCCGTGCTGCTCGACCTGATTGAGAAGGAAAACTATGCCATCGGTCATGACGATTGTACGGCCATCGCCATCCGTATGACAGAGCCCACACGAGTGCTGATGGATGTGATCATCGCAGTCGAGATGCAGGCAGTTTCAGCCTGCACCGAGGAGATGGAGCGGCTTCTGCTGGCGAAAACGGATGAAGATCTGGCCGCCCGGGTACGGCTGGTGGCGATCGAGCATGCCATGAATGTGGTGGAACACAGCGGACTCACAGCGGAAGATACTCTTTGGATGAAGCTGATTTGTGATGAAAAAGGCTGCCGTCTGGTGTGTTCAGACCAGGGGCGCGAGTGGGATTTGTCTGTGGCAGATAAAACCGAGCCGGGCCTTGACGACTACGCTGAAGGCGGACGTGGACTTCTGATTACAAACATCGCGGCCGATTGCGTCGAGCGCTATAGACGGGATGCTCAGAATGTTGTAAGTTACGTGTTCAGAAGGCAGACCGACTAATGAACGAATCTGTATATCAAGCCCGGCGCGAGTTGTTTAAAACGCTCGATCTTCCGGTGTCCAAGGCGGATATCAAACGGCTTCGCTGGCGGCAGCGCAGCCGTCTGCTGGTTTGGGAGTGGGCGCTGAACAGTCTACTTATCATAAAGCGCCTTCTTGATGTCATTTGCAGTCTGATGGCCGTTCTTCTGCTCCTGCCGCTTTTCATTCTGGTCGCCATCTTTATTGTGATCGAAGACGGCTGGCCGGTGCTGTATGTCCAGCAGCGCGTTGGAATTAATGGACGCATCTTTAATTTTTACAAATTCCGCTCCATGCGGCGCGGTGCTGACCGGATCAAAGAGCAGCTGATGGCACAGAATGAATCCGCCGCCGGCGTGATTTTTAAAATGAAAAACGATCCGCGCATCACGCGGATCGGACGCATTCTGCGCCGCTTCAGCATCGATGAAACGCCGCAGTTTTTCAATGTGTTGTCCGGCGACCTGTCACTGGTCGGGCCGCGGCCGCCGCTGCCTGCCGAAGTGGCACAATACACTCTGGCCGACCGCAAGCGGCTCCACGTCAACCCCGGTCTGACCTGCCTCTGGCAGATCGGCGGGCGTTCCGACATTCCTTTTGACCAGCAGGTTCGTCTGGATATGGAGTATATTCACAGCCGGAGTATCTGGCAGGATATCCGCATTATGTTAAAAACAATACCCGCCGTTCTTTTCGGACGGGGGGCGTATTAGTAGATAGAACAGGAGAGACAACTATGAGCGTAGCATGCACAAAAGAAAACGGGATCGGGATTATCACGCTGTCGGGGCCGCTGACCGCCGCAACGGTTGAGGCATTCCGCGAACAGCTGGCCGCGTGGCAGTCCGGCGAGGCCGACGTGAAGAATTTCGTCTTTGATCTGTCCGCCGTGGACTTCATGGACAGCGCCGGGCTCGGTTCGCTTATTGCGGCGCTCAAACGCATTACCGAGCGCGGCGGCGATATGAAGCTGGCCTGCCTTCAGAAAAAACCCCGTATGGTTTTTGAAATCACCCGGGCTTACAAGGTATTCGAAATTTTCGATACCGTAGAAGAAGCCGTTAAGGCGGCCAGACAATAGACTGTTGCAGCGCATTGAATATGAGAGCCGTACTCTATACCGGCGGTAAAAAGCCGTGGGCGGAAGTGCTCGGGGAGCGTCCCTGGGCACTTCTTCCGGTTGCCAGTCGCCCTCTGTTGAGCTACTGGCTCGAGCTGTGCGTCGATCTGGGTATCACCGATGTGCAGATCCTTCTCGGGCGGGATGCGGAATATATCGAAATGTTCTGCGGCAACGGCGAAAAGTGGGGCCTTAGCATCAACTACAGTTTTACTCGTGATCAAGAGGATCCACTCCTCTATCTTTCCCGCGATCCCGAGCGCTGGAGCGACGGACTCTTTTACATCGGCGAAGCGCTGTTTCCCCGCCGGCAGGCGGACTTTACTCCTGAAAAGCTGAAGCAGCTCAATAGCGGATGTTATGTTGAAAACGGGGATCGGTGCGCCTTATTCATCGGGCGTCAGCGGGAAGCGGTTGAACATTTTATACGTACTGGCCGGTGCAATGCCGCCGCATCGTGTGTCGATCCCTGTGAAGGAACAGAGCCATGCCGCGTTCCTGCGGCATGCGGGTTGGACTTCACCGTCATCCGCGACATCACGCATTACTATCAGCTCAACATGGAAATCGTCCGCAACGAAATGGATCGCTATCTCTCCAGCGGCTATTCGTCCAG
>JAQUXG010000169.1 GCA_028692515.1 Kiritimatiellales bacterium
GCCTGCTTCCGTCCGCCAGCCTCGGCGAAAAATACGGTCTGTTCGAACCGGTACACGGTTCGGCACCGGATATCGCCGGTCAGGGCAAAGCCAATCCGGTCGCGATGCTTCTTTCCGCATCTATGATGCTCGATTTCCTCGGCGAAGCGAAAGCCGCAGCAGCAATCCGCGCGGGGTATGAAGCGGCGCTGGCACAGGGTCTGCGCACGGGCGATCTGTGGAAGGATGGGTATACCAAAGCCTCGACCTCAGAAATGGCCCGTGCGATTCGTGAAGCAGCGCTTAAAAGCCTGTAATTACGGATGGGAAGAACCCTGCTTCGGCATCGCGGCAGGGTTTATGCTTTGGTGCATGATCAAAGCCACCACGCCGAGAATCAGCAACAGGGCCATAACAAAAACCGTGGTCAAGAGAATCATCCGGGCATGCTCAATCCGCCAAAGGCGAAAACGCCCCGCCCAATTAAGCGGGGATGCAGCGCCCCGCAGACCGATCTCGTTCCGGCCCGGACTAAACCCGGTTTTAAAAAATCCCTTGCCCGAAGACGTGTATCTCCAAGACATCAACGGCAGGTCAATAACGGCTATGCCGGCAGTCGGCAGATCAGCGTATGGCTCTTCGGTCAAATAGCGCATAAATACGCTGAACGCCGGATTATGCCCCACCAGCGCGACCGCGCTGTCGCGGTCATCCAGCCCGCGGACAAGCTGTTGCAAGGCCGCGACATCCGCCTCGTAAACCCGCCGGTCGATCTGTACCGGCAAATGAAGTTCTGCTGCAAAAATATCAGCGGTCGAAAGTGCCCGGCACGCCGGGCTGCTGAACAGCGCATCAATCCTCTGACCGGATGCCACCAGTTGTTCCGCCATGGCCGTTGCATCCTTTTGGCCTTGAAGAGTCAGCGGTCGATCCAAATCACAAACGGCGGATCCTGCCGGATCCGACTTGGCGTGGCGCACTAGAATCAGGGTTTTCAAAACTATTTCACGACCGCGCCGCTGGCAGGCAGTTCGCCGTCCACGGTGATCAGCTTGAGCTGGTCGCCGATCGAGGCGCACAGAAGCATACCTTGCGATTCAACGCCGCGGATTTTTGCGGGTTTAAGATTGGCGACAATGACGATGGTTTTGCCGATCAGCTGTTCCGGCGTGTAGTGCAGTGCAATCCCTGCGATCAGCTGGCGTTTTTCTTCGCCGACTTCAATCTGCAGCTTGAGCAGCTTGTCCGCCCCTTCAACCTTTTCGGCCTCCAGCACTTTGGCGGTACGCAGCTTAACGTTCATGACGTCGTCATAGGTGATGACGCCTTCAATTTTTACAGGTTCAGTGCTCACGGGTTTTTCCTTCTTTTTAGAAACTGGTTTTTCTTCGACTTTCTCGACCTCGACGCGCGGGAACAGAATCCCGGGGTTGCCGATGGGTGTGCCAGCTTTGATCACGCCGAAGGTTCTCAACTGATTCAGTTCCGGTTTGCCGAGTCCGAACGCCGTGCGAAGCGCACTCATTTTTTCCGGCATGACGGGATAAAGCAGCGCGGCGCAGACGCGCAGGCTTTCAGCGGCAAGAGCCAGCGTAATGCCGACCTCTTCTGTTTTGCCCTCTTTAGCCTGTGTCCACGGCTGTTTGATTTCGAAATACTGGTTCACTTTGCGCACGGCAGTCAGCACAGCGGTGAGGCCGCCATTCAGACACATCGTATCAATGGCCTTCTCCATTTCAATAACCGCCTGCTGCACCGTGTCCCACAGCTCTTTTTCAGGCGCGCCGTCCAAAGCATTTTTTCCAATGGTTGGAAAAATGCTGTCGCAGTAGCGACCGAGCATGTTGACAGTGCGGCTCATGAGGTTGCCGAGGTCGTTGGCGAGGTCGCTGTTGTAGCGGCGAATAAACGCTTCTTCGGTAAAGGAGGCATCCTGCCCCAAAGTCATTTCCGCAATCAGGAAATAGCGGAAGGCATCGACGCCGTAGCGGTCGACCATTTCCATCGGATTGACGACGTTGCCGAGGCTCTTGCTCATTTTGGTGCGGCCGGTCAGCCACCAGCCGTGCGCGAAGACGGTTTTCGGCAGCGGCACGTTCATGGCTTTGAGCATGGTCGGCCAATAGACGGTATGGGTGGTGAGAATGTCTTTGCCAATCAACTGGTGCGTCGCGGGCCACCACTTTTCAAATTTTTCATCATCACGTTTGTAACCGATAGCGGTGATGTAGTTCAGGAGTGCATCAAACCAGACGTAGGTGACAAAATCCTTGTCAAACGGCAGTTCAATTCCCCACGCAAGGCGCGCCTTAGGGCGCGAAATGCAGAGGTCCTGAAGCGTTTTGGTTTTCAGGAAGCCCAGCGTTTCGTTGGCGCGGAAGTCAGGCTGAATAAATTCCGGATGCGTTTCGATATATTCGATGAGCCAGTCCTGATATTTGCTCATGCGGAAGAAATAGTTGGTTTCGACAATCGCATCGACTTTGCGTCCGCATTCCGGGCAGTTGCCGTCCACCAAATCTTTTTCGGCAAAGAAGCGTTCACAGCCAACGCAGTACCAGCCTTCGTATTCAGCACGGTAGATTTCGTCGCGGTCATAGAGGTCTTGCAGAACCTCCTGCACGATCACCTTATGGCGCTCTTCGGTCGTGCGGATAAAATCGTCGTTGGTAATTTCGAGGCGCTTCCAGAGCTCCTGAAAGCGGACAACCGTCTGGTCGCACTGTTGCTGAGGAGTCAGCCCGTTTTTGTCGGCGGCCTGCTGAACCTTTTGCCCGTGCTCGTCGGTACCGGTCAGAAAATAGGTCGGCGTGCCGAGCAGGCGGTGATAATTCGCCAGCACGTCGGCCAGAATCGTGGTGTACGCATGGCCGATGTGCGGCTTGTCGTTCACATAATAGATCGGAGTTGTTACGTAATAGTTTTTATCTGCCATAAAGAAATTCCGGTTCGGCCAGAAACCATAACGGAGACCGGTTTGTATTTCAAAGTTGTTCTTCCGATTATTCGTCAGCTGTCGCGATAATCCGGCCCTTTTCGAAAAACGTGCCTGTAACGAGCCCCGTTTCCCCCGTTGACCCGCAACCGCCCAATGGACATACTCTCCCGCGCAACCCGTAATGATTGGCGTAAGGAAGAAAACCGATGACAACCAACCTGTCCCTGTTCGTAAGCATATGGATTAAGCTCTGCTTCGTATTCACCCCGTTTTTTGTGCTCTCCATGTTTCTCAGCATGACGGAAGGCTACAGCGAAATCCGCCGCCGCAAACTGGCGCTGACCGTTTCCGGATCCGTCGTCATCATCTGCTTCATCCTGTTCTTCGCCGGAAATCAGCTCTTCTCGCTCTTCGGCATCACCCTCAACTCCTTCCGGATTGGTGCCGGCGCGCTCCTCTTCCTCTCGGCGGTTGGACTCGTTCAGGGCAAAACCGTATCGGCGGACACAACCCGCGACGGCGATATTGCCGTCGTACCGCTCGCCATCCCCATTATTGTCGGCCCGGCGACCACCGGTATTCTACTGGTTCTGGGGGCTGAACTCGACGGGGCCGTCGCAAAAGGCCTCGGCAGTCTCGCCCTGCTGCTCGCCATCATCTGTCTTTGCATTCTGCTTCTTTCCGGTTCGCGTATTCAGCGCTCGCTCGGCAACCGGGGCATCGGCATACTCAGCAAAATCACCGGACTGATCCTCTCCGCTCTGGCGGCACAAATGATCATGACCGGCATCCTCGGATTCCTTGAGAAATAAACTATGAACGACACCCTTTCAGAAGATGTGATCTACATGCGCATGGCCCTGCGCGAAGCCGAACGCGCCGCTGAAGCCGGCGAAGTCCCCTGCGGCGCCATCATCGTCAAAGACGGCCAAATCATCGGCAAAGCGCACAACCAGACCGAACTGCTTAAGGACCCCACCGCCCACGCCGAAGTCCTCGCCATCACGCAAGCTGCCGCCGCGCTCGAAAACTGGCGGCTCACCGATGCGGTTATGTATGTCACCAAAGAGCCCTGCCCCATGTGCGCCGGAGCCATCGTTCTGGCACGACTCAAAAAAGTCGTCTGGGCCGTCGACGATCCCAAACGCGGCGGTGCCCGCTCAAAATTTGAAATCCTCGACCACGCCGACCTCAACCATCGCGTCGAAATCGAAACAGGCGTTTTGCACGATGAGTGCAAAGCCCTACTGCAAGGCTTCTTCCGCGAACGCCGCGCCGAGAAAAAGATAGGTTCAACCACGGAACACACCGAAAACACGGAAAATCAGTGAATCTTGCAGGCCGGAGGGGCTCGTTCTAATTATTTTTGCGTTCTTTGCGATCTTTTGTGGCTAAATCACTCCCCAAGAATCTGAAGTGCTTCGGCACAGGTTTTGGCGAGCGGCAGGCGGTCGCTGAGTTTAGAAAACTCCCAGAGTTTCCGAACCTTGGAACCGGCGTGGAGCAAAACGATCTTTTCGACCCGCTTGCTCAGCTCAAGCAGTGCGC
>JAQUXG010000170.1 GCA_028692515.1 Kiritimatiellales bacterium
AACTATTCCGCCGAAGGCACCCGCCGTCTCGACCTGACCGCCAGCATCAGCTACGGCGACAACATCGACACCGCTAAAGCGGCGCTGATGGATCTGCTGAATAAAGATCCGCGCGTGCTGAAAGACCCGGCTCCGTTTATCGGCGTTTCCTCCATGGCGGAAAGCAGCATCGACTTCGCGGTGCGCCCGTGGGTCAACGTAGCAGATTATTGGGCAGTGTTCTTTGATCTGAACGAAGCCATCAAGAAACGCATTGAGGCCGAAGGGCTGACCATCCCGTTCCCGCAGCGCGATGTGCATCTCTTCAAGCACGAAAGCTAACCGTTTCGTCGTATTTCCCCGGCAGGGATCTCTTGCCGGGGATTTTTTTCTTACGATCCCATGCCGCAAAATGGATGGAAAAAATCACATATTATTCATCTTAAACCATTCGAAACAATACGCTTACGAAAACACAAATCCCATACTTTTAAAAGTATGGGATTTATTGGGTAAAAAACCTCAGCCTGTTGTTGAAAATCAGTTAGGAGTTATGGAACCAGAACGTTCAGCGCGCGGGGACGCACACTGATTTTAACCGTTGCCGGGGCCGATATCAGCTCGCCATCGAGTTGCATCGGCCCTGCTTCTTTTCTGCAGACGGTCAGGGTGGTGAATGATCGGGTTTTGATTTCCTTCAGTTCGTCGAGGGTTCCGTTGAATACTTTTCCAAGCATTGGAAGAATCCATGGCAGATCGCGCTGGCGCAGGGTGACGAGCTGAAGTTTTCCGTCGTCGGCTTTCGCACCGGGCGCGATCTGCGCACCGCCGCCGTACTGAGTGAGATTGGCGATGGTGCAGACCAGTGGGTCTTCAATGGTGATTTCTTCTTTATCGTCGAGCCAAATGGAAAACGGTTGAGGTCTGTATTCGAAAAATTTGTAGACCCCCGCAAAAACATAGGGAAGAACCCCGCGAACCGGAGACTTTTCGAACTCTTTCACCAGCGCGGCATCCCACGCCAGCGAACAGGTGACAAAAAACGGGTGTTCGTCAGCATAGCCGACATCGATTTTCTGCGTTTTTGCCGATGCCAGCGCTTTGGTGGCTTTGGCAAGATCGAGTGGTGTATCGAAATGCCGGGCGAACCCGTTGCCGCTTCCGGAAGGAATGACGCCGAGTGCCGTATCCGTGTCGATCAGCACGCTGCCGATGGAATTGACCATGCCGTCTCCGCCGACCACCAGCAGCTTGCCGATTCCTTCTTCAACAGCGCGGCGTGCTTTCGCCTGTCCGTCTTCTTTGGAGAGGCTGAACTGAATGGCAAGATCCGCTTCGGGTTTGTCCCAGTGATTAATCAGTGCTTCACGAATTTCGTTGAGCGCGCCGCCTAGGCCGGAATTCGGGTTGATCAGGATGCGGACTTTGTCTTCGGCTTTCATACTCAGTAAATTAATCCGTTACGGACTTTTTCGGCGACGGCGGGATTGTCAATCAGTTCGATTAGTTTCAGTGCAAAAGTGAATGCGGTTCCGGGGCCTTGGCTGGTAACGAGGTTGCGGTCAATGACAACCGGTTCGTCTGCGCGGTCGGGGCGGCGCATTTCTTTTTCGACACCCGGAAAACAGGTGAAGGCCCGGCCTTTGAGGATGCCGGCTTTATGCAGTGCCAGCGGTCCGGCGCAAAGGGCCCCGATCCATTTTTCTTCGATGTCGAAGATGCGGACGGTTTCCTGCACGCCGTCGTGTGCGCAGAGCGCTTGGGTGCCGCCCGCGCCGCCCGGTAGAATAAGAATATCAAAAGAGAGCAGATCGAGTTCTTCCCAGCGGGCATCCGGAATAATTTTCACTTTGCGCGAGGCGGTGACGGGAGTCGTTCCATGCAGTCCGGCGAGCACCACGTTCCATCCGGCGCGGCGCAAGGTGTCCGCAACAATCACGACTTCCATTTCTTCGCATCCGTCAGCGATGGGAATCAGTGCGTGAAACATGGGCGACTTCCTATTTGTCTTCGATGCAGCGGGCGAGTTCGCTCGTGATCATGCCGAGCGTTCCGGCGGGCAGGGGCGTTTCCAACGTGTTTTCAAACAGCAAACCTAAATCTTCTTCGGTACAGATGCGTACGCCACCGACGTTGGAGAGTCCGCCCTGCGGACGGTTACCGACAAAACAGAGTACCGGATAAACCGGTGTTGCGGGGCACCCGGCGGCAGAAAGATGATCCAGCAGTGCGGAGGCTTCTTCCTTTACCTGTTTGAGCGGCGGGCGGCTCGGCGCGTGGCCGTTACAGTGTACCAGTCCGTTCTGGAAGGTGATTTCACCGCTCCAGTTCTTGGTTTCGATCACAAAAAGTCCAGCGGGCGCGACAACGATATGATCGAAGGTGGGTCCTCCCGGATCGAGTTGCAGATCGTTGAACACGGTATGGCTGGCCGGCAGGAACGAGAGAATGCGCGCGACGGTTTCTTCGCCTTCCGCCCCTTTAAGAAAACTGCGCAGGCGTTTGGCACTCCATCCGGTGAAGGCAGCCAGTGTCGCGGCCAGCAGAACAAAGAGCACGCCGGCCTGCGAGGTGGAGAGGTGCGGAACGGGCAGGGCGGCGTGCAGAAGCCAGCCTGCGGCGAGAGAGATGGGCATCAGCGGCCAGAAGACGCGTAACGGGCCGAGGGTGCGGGGTCCCTGCCCGGGACTGCCGTAAACTTTTGCAAAACGGGAGCTGCATTTTTCGCTGTTCATGAGACGGAACATACAGGAGTTTGCGTTGCCTGTAAACTTGACCTTTCAATTCAAAAAGGGCTTATTTCTGCTTCTCTCAAATCTTCACGAAAGGGCTCCGCTTTGGAATCAAAACCGTTTTTCCGCCGTGCTGACTGGGTCGCCTTCGGGCTGACATTTCTGATTGCGCTGATTGTCTATACCCTGACACTGGCCCCGACGGTCACGCTGGAGGATTCGGGCGAACTGATTACGGCATCGGACTACCTCGGCGTGCCGCATCCGCCCGGCTATCCGATCTGGTCTCTGCTGACCTGGTTTTTTCAGTGGATTTTCAACGGGGTGACTTTTCATGGCTACCCGAACCCCGCATGGGGCGTTAACTTTTTCTCCGCGTTTTCGGGTGCACTGGCCTGCGGCGTTCTTGCCTTGCTGGTCAGCCGTTCCGGTCTGGATCTTTTGCACAGTCTAAAAAGAGAAACGAACGTGCTGGGTGAAAGCACCGAACGGCTGTTCTGCGCCACCGCCGGTATCGCGGCCGGACTGCTGCTGGCCTTTAGTCAGGGGATGTGGTCGCAGTCCGTGATCGCCGAAGTGTATGCGCTCAACATTCTATTCCAATCGGCAGTGCTTCTCTTCCTTTACCGCTGGATGATGGAACCCGAAAATCCCAAGCCGCTTCTTCTGATGGCCTTTACATTCGGCCTCGGCCTCACCAACCATCAGACCCTTCTGTTCATGGGTGCGGGGGTTGCGCTTGCGATCATGCTGCGTAACATCCGGCTTTTCCGCGACTTCGCTGCCGTCGGCGTCTTCTATATTCTCATGATCGGCTTCAACAAAATGATGGCGGCTGATCCGCAGTATTCAAACTGGTGCTGGACAATGGGACCGGCACACATCGGTTTCTGGTTCTGGACGGTGTATGCGCTGGTGATTCCGGTTCTCGGGCTTTTTTTGCCGAACGGGAAGACGGTGTGTGCCACCTATCTACTGATGCTGCTCGGCCTGTCGTTTTATCTCTACATGCCGATCTCCTCCGACCAGAACCCGCCGATCAACTGGGGCTATCCGCGCACATGGGAGGGCTTCATGCACGCGATCACCCGCGGACAATATGAGCAGGTGAAATTGACCGATGTGCTTTCGCCGGTGTTTCTCGAACAGGTTGGCGCGTTCATGCGCGATCTCCGGGCGCAGTTCTACGGTCCGGTGGCTCTGCTGGCCGTTCTTCCGTTCGCCTTCATTGTGCGCATCGGCCGTAAAAACCGTGACTGGTTATTTTCAACCGTGGCGGCATTTATCGGCGTCGGTCTTGTTTTCATCGTACTGCAAAATCCAAAACTAGACATTCAGACGCTCTTCATTGCGCGCGTTCAATACATCCAGTCGCACGCCATCTATGCGATCTGGATCGGCTACGGGTTGCTCCTGCTGATGGCCTATCTCGAAACCATCGTCAAAAACAATCCGCTCACCAAATGGGTCGGCACCGCGCTGGTATTCCTGCTGCCGTTTGCGCTGATTCATAAAAACTACACCAGCGACAAACAGCTCAAGGTCGTTGGCGGCTCAGAGCAGAACGGTCATGACTTCGGCTGGCAGTTCGGCAACTGGGAATTGCAGGGCGTTGTCGGGATCAAGAAGGATCTCTGGTACGAATGCGGCAAAGATCAGTTGAGATTTGACGCCGAGTGGGCCAAGTATCCGAATCCGGACTATCCGCCGCCGATGGGCACCAACGCGCTCTTTTTCGGTGGAACCGATCCGG
>JAQUXG010000171.1 GCA_028692515.1 Kiritimatiellales bacterium
ACTCGCGCCGCGAGTTTGATCTGATCATTCTTGATCCGCCGAAGTTTGTGGAGTCGCGCAACCAAATCGATAAAGGGGCGCGCGGCTATAAAGACATCAATCTGCTGGCGTTTAAACTGCTGCGTCCTGGCGGACTGCTTTTCACCTTTTCCTGTTCCGGCCACATGGAGATGCCGCTGTTTCAGAAGATCGTCGCCGACTCCGCGCTCGACGCCGGACGCAACGGGCAGATTCTGGCGGTGCTGAACCAGTCGCCGGATCATCCGATTGCCCTGAATTTTCCGGAAGGCGCCTATCTCAAAGGGCTTCTCTGCCGCGCGGAATAAAAGTTTTCCAATGTTTGGAAAATCGGCGCCACAGGTCAATTCACACTTTCCAGACCTTGGAAAATACGCATATATTCATACGTGTTTTCTGTTTAACGGAAAGAGGCGAATGAGTCTGGTCTGTAAATGCCCTGAAATGGAAACTGTGTTTCCTGAACCGCAAAGTCTGTCCGGCGGGCTCCGGCTGGAAGTGATTCGCGATACCGCCTCCGGCGGCACAGGTTTCCAAGGGTTGGAAAAACACGCGGAAGCATGGAACAGTCTGGTGCGCGAAACGGGCCGCAATCCGATGCTGTCGCACGCGTGGATTACATCGCACCTGCAGACCCGTCTGAATCCCGGCGACAGCTGGTTCTGCCTGCTGGGTTTTGACGGCGACCGTCTGGTCGGTGTCTGTCCAATCGTTACGGTTCCACGCCGCTGGCCCGGCGGACGTAAATGTCTGCGCTTTGAAACGCCCTACGATATTTTTACAACCGGCGCCGTCGAGCCGCTGGTCCGGACGGATTACCATGAGCGTATCTGTCCTGCGTTTCATGATTATCTGTGGAGTATCCCCTGCAACTGCGCCTGCCTGAGAGTCCGCGGGCTTCCGGAAGAGCGGGTGCCGCAGATTACCAACCGGAATGTATTCCGCCGAAGCAGTGCAATTGTAGATCGGGAGAGCAGCGAAAGCTTCATTCCGGTGCAATGCAGTGCAGAAGAGTATTTCGGATCATTATCCAAAAATTTTCACCGCAACTACCGCCGGATCGGACGGCGCATTGAAGAACAGCCGGAAATGCGCTTTCGTTTTGAAACCGGTAATACCGGACTCAATGCAGAACACTTTATGGATATCGAACATCAGGGATGGAAAGCTCAGCGCAAAACCTCGATTCGATCGGATAAATCCTATGTGGAGTTTTTTCGGTTGTTGACGAAACGGCTGGAGGAGCAGGGCTGGTTGAAATGGGCGTTTCTTGATATCGGCGGGGAACCGGTTGCCGGACAGTTTATGGTGCAGAGCGGCGATACTCTTTATGTCGTAAAAATCGGTTATAACGAACAGTTTTCTAAGCTTTCACCGGGGGCGGCGCTATTCGGGCGGGTGATTGAACGGGCTTTTGAATCCGGAGGAGTAAAAGAGATCAATTTCATGTCCGGCTATTCATGGATGAAAGACTGGAACGTCCAATCGCGGGATCTGGTGAATGTCGCGTTTTTTCCGGCGAGCATCCGTCGGTGGGGGCTCTGCAAACAGCCGATGCAGCTGAGATCGCTGATCAACCGGAGTCCTTCCTTGAAAAAGGCGGTTGATGGTTTTTCGAACCGGCTGCTCAATCGGCCGATTGCCTAGAGAGAGAATCAGATTTCCTTGAAAAGAAAACAGAGGCCGTTTATTTTTACCCGCTGTTGTTTAAAAAACCGGGAGATATAAATTTGAAGAAAAAATCCGTTCTTTTGATTGCGCTGTCGATGATGTTTGCTGCCGTGATTTTTTCCAGCTGGGTGCGGACTCAGGAGAGTTACCGGGATGAAAAGGGCCGGCCGGCGTTGTGCTATACCCAGAAGGAATCGCTCTGGAAAAAAATGGATTATCATTTCTTCCTGATCCTGAACGGAACGATGAAGGATTCGCCGCTGATGCAGCGGATCTGGGGTGTCGGAAACCACCGCTCGTTTGATCTGGTTTCCGCCTCCTGGATGGCGATGCTCTTCCTGATTTACTACATCCGCAATCCGCGCCATGAAAACCGGAAGGAACTGGTTCAGTTTGGGCTTTATATGACGCTTACGCTTCTGACGGTGACCGCCTTTGCCGAGCTGATCTTTGAGTTCCGCCGGTTGTCTCCGAGTGCAACGCCGGACCTGACCGTCCGCGCGATTCTGCTTTCCGACCTGAAGGAGGTTGTGACTTGGGATCCCAAGGTTTTCTCCAGCAGCAGCTTTCCCGGCGACCATGCCATGGTACTGATGTTTATCGGCTCGTTCATCATCTGGCGTCTGCGGTCCTGGTACGGCTGGGCCGCCGCCTTCGGCATGATCGTCTTTGCGCTTCCGCGTCTGGCGGGTGGCGGACACTGGCTCTCGGACATTCTGGTGGGCAGCCTCAGTTTCTACCTGTTCTTCTTTCCCCTCTTCATGTTCCCGCCGTTGCGGGAAAAGATGCTCGAGCTTTTAGATAAGCCCGCCGGATGGATCTATAAGCCGCTGAGCTTCCTTGAACGCCGTTGAATAACGGTGGAGTGCTTTTGCGGCTAAAAATCCATGTACATCCGTGGTTTCCGTGGTTTATTCTCTTGCCCCTGTTAACCCCAAAGGAACTGTGATGAACAAGAACGATTTTTTG
Organism: Kiritimatiellales bacterium; assembly: GCA_028692515.1. Taxonomy (GTDB): domain Bacteria; phylum Verrucomicrobiota; class Kiritimatiellia; order Kiritimatiellales; family Tichowtungiaceae; genus Tichowtungia. Next base: position 2,659 of record JAQUXG010000171.1, read on the forward strand.
ACAACACTTGCTGACGCGGACGTAAAATACTACAGCCTGCCGGAGCTCGAAAAACGCGGCGGCTATGATTTTTCCCGCATGCCGTTTTCCGTAAAGATCCTCCTCGAATCTCTTCTTCGTATGCAGGGACATCCGGCCTACACCTCGCAACATCTGGATCAACTCGCCCAATGGTCGCCGAAAAGCGAAATCGAAGAACTTCCCTTCATGCCCGCCCGCGTTCTCCTTCAGGATTTTACCGGTGTCCCCTGCGTGGTCGATCTGGCCGCATTGCGCTCCGCGATGAACAAAGCCGGCAAAGACGTCTCCCGCATTGAGCCGCAGGTTCCGGTCGATCTCGTCGTCGACCACTCTGTCCAGCTCGACTCCGCCGGTTGCTCCTCCTCACTCTCCATCAACGTCGCCCGCGACTTTGAGCGCAACGGCGAGCGCTACACCTTTTTAAAATGGGGGCAGGGTGCCTTTGAAAAACTGCGCGTCCTTCCGCCCGGCCTCGGCATCTGCCACCAGATCAATATGGAATATCTCGCCACCTGCGTGGCCGTCGAAGACGGCGTGGCCTTCCCTGACACTTTGGTTGGAACCGACAGCCACACGACGACGATCAACTGCATGGGCGTACTTGGCTGGGGCGTTGGCGGCATCGAGGCCGAAGCCGCCATGCTCGGCCAGCCCATTCCGATTCTTACACCCGAAGTCGTCGGCTTCAAACTCACCGGTTCACTCAAGCCCGGCGCGACCGCCACCGATCTCGCACTCACCGTTACCCGCATGCTTCGCAAAAAAGGAGTCGTTGGAAAATTCGTCGAATTTTACGGCGAAGGTGCTGCCAACCTCAGCCTCGCCGACCGCTGCCCAGTCGCCAACATGGCACCCGAATACGGCGCCACCATGGGCTTCTTCCCGATCGACGAAAAAACCATCGGCTACCTCCGCGAAACCGGCCGCGACGAAAAACAGTGCGCGCTGGTCGAAGCCTACTGCAAAGCCCAGGGCATTTGGGGCTTTGAAAACGAAGCCGACTATAACGACACGCTTGAACTCGATCTCTCAACCGTCGAATCAGCACTCGCCGGCCCGACCCGTCCGCATCAGCAGCTCTCGCTTTCCGGATTAAAGGAAGAATTCCAAAAGGATTTTAGCAGCCACTTGTCACCCGACACTCGCCACTCGACGCTCCGGAACGGAAGCGTTGTAATTGCCTCGATTACCAGCTGCACCAATACATCCAATCCCGGCCTGATGATGGGCGCTGCACTCGTCGCAAAAAAGGCGGTAGAAAAAGGACTGACCGTTCCCGCCTTTGTCAAAACCTCGCTGGCACCCGGCTCGCAGGCCGCCACCCGCTATCTCGAAAAAGCAGGACTCATGGAACCGCTCAACCAGCTCGGCTTCCAGATCGCGGCCTACGGCTGCGCCACCTGCATCGGCAACAGCGGACCACTGGCTCCGGAAATCGAAGAAGCGATCAAAGAAAACGATCTGACTGTCGCCGCCGTACTTTCCGGCAACCGCAACTTTGAAGGGCGTGTTCATCCGCTCACCAAAGCCAACTATCTCGCTTCGCCGCTTCTCGTCGTTGCCTACGCCCTGGCCGGCACCGTCAACATCGACCTCGAACACGATCCGATCGGCAAAGACGCGTCCGGCAAAGATGTTTTCCTCAAAGACATCTGGCCGACCACCGCCGAGCTGCTGGCCGCGATTGAGCTGGCCGCCGACTCGGCGTTTTACACCGAAGTTTACGGTGACACCGCCGCCATCAGCCCCGAGTGGAACGCGCTCGAAA
>JAQUXG010000172.1 GCA_028692515.1 Kiritimatiellales bacterium
ACGATAAAGAGGAGTTCCTGCTTGAGATCCGGCCAGCGGGCGATGTCGCCGTGAAAGAGAAGCTGCCATTGAATCCCATCTGTGTTTCCGGGGCGCGAGGCGGGGTGGTTAACGGGGATCTTGAATGTCGCGGTGCCCTGTCGGATTTCAAAGTCCTTTTCGGCGAGAACAATTCCTTCTTCATAGAGCGGCGTTTTGACCACTCGTGAACTCCGGTTTTTTCCGCTTCTGCTGGTTTCTGTGGTGATTTTTAAGCATTGGACTTTGACGGTCAGTTTTTCGATGCGGGTTGTGTCGCCGTCAATGAGCCAGCGCATCAATACCTCGGTTCCTTGATGGATGTTTCCGGGGGTGAGGTCGACCGTGGGACGCGGGTTGAATACGGCGAGGATGGCGTGGATGCTTGCGCAGATCATGATGACTCCGAACAGCCCGAATACGACCGGAAAAAGGAGGGGTGCATCTGATTTGGCGAGCAAAACAACAACTCCGCTCCAGACGGTTGCGAAGAGGCTGATTCCGATGGCTTTTTTGAGTGGCGACGGGCCGTTGAGGGTGACGGTATGCTGAATAGATTGCTGCCTGTCGAGTTCAGGGCGTTTGGCGCGGAGGCCGCCGATGAGGATGGCGATTCCGATGATTGTGAAGACGACAGGGATCAGGCCCAGATATTTGCTGTTGGAGAGTTCGCGCTGAATGACGGATTCGCCGGGGTTGATCGGGTTGACAAAGACGGTGAATTTTCGGCCTTTGGGATATTGGCGTACAATGTCGGCTTTGCCGGAGTAGCCGCTGCTTGATCCGCTGACGAACGAGTATTGATCGCCGATAAATTCCGTTCCATCCACTTCATAGCGGTAGGCGATGTAGACGCTGTAGGTGGTGCTGTCATCGCCGGAATGCGATTTCACCTTGCTGGAGATGACCGTTGCGGGGACGGAATTCCACGTCTTGGCATCGTTTGCTTTCTGGAGGGGGGTGATGAAGAGCGGCTTAATTAGGAGCAATCCGGCCAGTGCAAAGATTGAGCCGAAGAGGATGAGCGCCGGCTTACCGGACTTTTCTCTTTTGAATGATTTTATTTCGACTTCATCTCCGTTTTTTCTTCGTCCCGTAAGCCAGGGGATGGTGGCAAAAAGAAGCCCGAACGCGGGAAAGATCAGGGTGAATCCGATTCCACGGATTGCACTCTTTACCGTGGGGAGTTTGAGAACTGCTTCGTTGGGGTTGTTCGGATTGACGTGACAGCGGGTTTGTGTGCCGGGAGCCAGCGTTTTTCGGAGCTGGCTGATTTCGCTGACACTGTCGGCTTTAAAGTCATTCTGATGTCCGTAGCGTGTTGCGGTATGGGGCTGGCCGTTAAAGGAGTAGGTGTAGCTGAGGATCAGTTTGTAATCCTCGCCGGCATCCTTCATCTCGCTGGATACAATCGCGCAAGGGGTTTCCACCCATTGCTGCATGGCTTTGGTTTCCTGCAGAGAAGCCAGCGCCTGTTTTACAAACATCGACCCGAAGACGGCAAAGAGTAGACCGAATGCGCTGAAGATCAATTTTCCGAAAACGCCACCGCCAGCTGATAATCTCACTTCCATAGAGCCTCCCTTTCCTCTGTTCCGATTATGATTTCAGCGAGAGTAGGGGAGATGCGCGGGGGCCTCAATTATATTTCCGCCGCGAAATTGTAAACGTCGAGTTTCCAAGGTTTGGAAAAACCAGATGGAAAAGTTCCAAACATTGGAAAAACTAAATCCGCTCGGGCGTTTCGATGCCGAGCAGGGCGAGACCTTTTTTAAGGATGGTGGCGGTGAGGGCGCAGAGGCGGATGCGGCTTTCGCGCGGGCCTTCGTCGGCTTTCAGGAACGGGACGTTCTGGTAGAAGGAGCTGTAGGCCTGCGAGAGGTCGAAGAGATAGTCGGCCATGACGCTGGGACGATGAAGCTTGGCGGCGGTTTCAACGGCGGCGGGGAAGCGGATCAGTTTAAGCGCGAGGCGGCGTTCCTGTTCTTCGGTGAGGATGATCGGGAATTCGTCGGGATTGATGCCGGGGAATTGCGCGGCGTATTTGTCGCGGACGGATGCGATGCGGGCGTAGGCGTACTGGAGGTACGGCGCGGAGTTTCCGTCCATGGCGAGCGCTTTTTCCCACGTGAAGGTGACGAGGCTCTGCGGGTTCTGGCTTAGGTCAGTGTATTTGATGGCTCCGATGCCGACGGCGCGGGCGATTTCTTTTTGTTTCGCGTCGTCCATGTTCGGGCTGGAGGCTTTAACGACTTCGAGCGCGCGGGCTTCGGCTTCGTTGAGCAGCGCTTCAAGTTTGATGACGTTGCCTTCGCGGGTGGAGAAGGTGGCTTCGGGCAGACGCATGAGGCCGAACCAGACGTGGGTTAGTTTGGTCGGAACGCCGATTTTTTTGCAGATGTGAAAGAACTGCTTGAAGTGCAGTTGCTGGCGTTCGTCGGTGACGTAGATGATTTCCGCTGGATGGAACTCTTCGGTGCGCGAAACGACGGTGGCAATGTCGGTGGAGGTGTAGTTGTAGCCGCCGTCGCTTTTACGGACGATGGCGACGTTGAGTCCGTCGGCTTCGAGATCGCAGACGAGGGCCCCATCGCTTTCGCTGGCGAGTCCTTTTGCTTTGAGCAGGTCGACGGTGCCAGCGAGCTGGTCGTTATAGAAACTTTCGCCGCGATAGAGGTCGAAGGAAACGTCGAGCCGTTTGTAGATGCGGTTGAATTCACTGAGCGTGAGTTCAATGAATGACTTCCAGAGAGCCAGATTCTCCGTGTCGCCTTTTTGGAGTTTGACGAGTTCGGCTTTGGCGCGGTCACGCCAGGTTTCATCCTCTTTGGACAGGTTGTAGCTTTTGACGTAGATGCGTTCGAGCTCTTCGACCGGAGCGGTCTTCAGTGCGTCCTGATCGGCAAATTCGCGGTAGCCGAGAATGATGAGGCCGAACTGGGTGCCCCAGTCGCCGAGGTGATTGTCGGCGATGACGTTGTAGCCGAGGGCGCGGTAGAGGCGGTCGAGTGCGTTGCCAATGACGGTGGAGCGGATGTGGCCGATGTGCATCGGCTTGGCGACGTTGGGACTGGAGTAGTCGATGATGACGGTCCGGCTGTTTCCAAGGTTTGGAAGCCCGAGTTTTTTGTCGGCCTGCATCGCTTCGAGCTGACCGGCCAGCGCGGTGGTTTTCAACCAGATGTTGATGAAGCCGGGGCCGGCGATTTCAATTTTTTCGACGAAGTCAGGCAAAACAGCGCTTTCAATAAACTTCTGTGCGACGGCGCGTGGATTGGTTTTCAGCTCTTTTGCAAGTTTCATGGCGGCCTCGCACTGGCAGTCGCCGAACTGTTCGTTTTTACTCGGGATGACGGCCAACGGAATTGCGGCAAGGTCGGCGTCCGGAAAGCAGACGGCGAAGGTTTCGGCGCACCATGCAGAGAGCTGTGTTTCAAGTGAAGAGGTTGTATTTTTCATTTTATCGTTCCATTCAAGAGCAGGGCGGATGAGACCATATTTTAGAAATCAGTTAAAGCGCCTTTTCGGGAGGAATAGTGCTTGCAATAAAGAACGATAAAACTAGAGTCCTGATCGCCGTAAAAAATGGCGCCAGAATATTTAAACGAGGAGAACAATATGGCTGCTAAAAAAACAACGAAAAAGGCACCGGCTAAAAAAGCCGTTGCAGTGAAACCGATCGCACCGAAGGCCGTGGTTAAAAAGGCACCGGTCAAAAAAGTTGCGGTTGCAAAGGTCGCAGTGGAAAAAGCCGTGGCCAAAAAGGCTCCGGCGAAGAAAGCGGTTGCGAAGAAGGAAACGCTTTCTCAGGAACGCTTTTATGCAATGGTCAGCGAAGCGGCTTATTTTGCATCACAGAACGACGGAAACAAAAAAGGTTCCGCCGAGTACTGGGTCGAAGCCGAAGCGGCTGTCCGGGCCAAATTCAACGTGGCGTAAGTTTGCCTTCTGTTGAACTGAAAACCCTGCTCTTTACCGAGCGGGGTTTTTTGTTTTTATGGCGGGCGTTACAGGACTCGAATCGTTGCGTCACCCGTTCCGGCGTTGCGCAGATTTTGAATCAAGGGGCAGAGAACGCTCTTGTTGTTGAGTTAGGCACGATAATTATCAGTAGGATGCCGGAGTGCCGATGTTGTTGATGGTAATTGTTGATCCGTTTACATCCAGGTTCGTCAGGCTTGTGGTACTGCTACCCATATAGGGTGAGATATTGCTCCACACCACAGAGGTTCCGTTGGTTTTGTTGTTTTCAAATGCCCACTGTTCTTTTGCCGCCTCTATGCTGGTGATGTTGTCTTTTTTGACATGATTTTGGGAGTTCTGGATCGCATTCAAAAATATCGGGGCGCCGATCGCTGCGATCAGGCCGATGATTGCCACAACCAGCAGGATTTCAATTAGAGTAAATGCACGGTTGTTTTTCA
>JAQUXG010000173.1 GCA_028692515.1 Kiritimatiellales bacterium
TGGCCATCGGATGGGAATGCTCGGGATAGTTGCTGAAGAAATCTTTCATGTCCTCATGGATCATGGAGTGCTGATTCAACAGCTGGCTGTAGCGGTCTTTCTGTACGGCGGTCGGCAGCGACCCGTGTACCAGCAGATACGCGACTTCGATGAACTCGCATTTTTCGGCCAGGTCGGCCACGTCATAACCGCGATAGCGCAGAATGCCTTTTTCTCCATCGATGAAGGTGATGTCGCTGGCGCATGAGCCGGTGTTCATAAAACCGGAATCATAGGTGATCAGGCCGGTTTCCTTGCGCAGTTTGGAAATGTCGATGGCCCGTTCGCCCTCGGTGCCCTCATAAACGGGATAGGTCAGAACCTGTCCATCGACACGAAGCTCAGCTGTTCCATTTTTTTCCATCTTCATATACCAACCTCTCCAAATTACAAGGGGCGGGGATTGTATTTACTCAGGCCAGTCCTATTCAAGCAAAAATCCGGCCCGAACAGGTCTTATTCCACGGTCACACTCTTCGCCAGATTGCGCGGTTTATCGATGTCTGTGCCACGGGCGCGGGCCGCATAATAGGCCAGCAATTGCAGTCCAACGACATTGACGATCGGCGTAAACTCATCGCGAACCGCCGGAACATAGATGATATCCCCGGCCAGTTTGGCAATTTCGGTATCCCCTTCCGTCGCCACCGCAATGATCCGTCCGCTGCGGGCTTCCACCTCTTTGATGTTCGAAAGCATCTTTTCGTAGACCTCGTCTGCCGTCTTCGTGCAGATACAGATGACCGGAAGTGCCTCATTAATCAGCGCAATCGGGCCATGCTTCATTTCGCCGGCCGCATAGCCTTCGGCATGCTGATAGGAAATTTCCTTGTTCTTCAGCGCGCCTTCCAGGGCGGTCGGATAGTTGAATTTACGCCCCAGATAGAGCGAACTCGGTCCGTCATGGTGCTTTTCGCCAATCGCCCGAATCTCCTCTTTTTTCTGAATTACATAGTGAACGGCATCCGGAACCTCCTGCAAATCAGTGAGATAACTCTTGATCTGCTCCGGAGTCAGGTTGCCGCGCACCCCGGCAACATACAGCGCAAACAGCGCAAAAGCCATCAACTGAGCTGTATAGGCCTTCGTTGAGGCCACGCCGATTTCGGGGCCGCAGTTCGTAAAGAAAACAGCATCGCTCTCGCGCACCACCGAACTGCCCTCCACATTGCAGATCGCGCAGATCCGGCAGCCCCACTCTTTCGCCATGCGAATCGAAGCCAGCGTATCGGCCGTTTCGCCCGACTGAGAAACCGGAATAATCAGCGTGCCAGGATCGATTTTCGGGTCGCGATAACGGAATTCGCTGGCGAGGTCGGTTTCAACCGCAATACCGGTCAGATTTTCAAGAAGAAGCTTTCCGTACATGCCCGCGTGATAGGCGGTTCCGCAGGAAACGATCATGATCCGGTTCAACTTGCGGAAATAGTCCGGGCTCAGGCTGGATCCAATATCAATCTTCCCGTCCGCCGAAACATGCTTTTCAAGCATTGCGCGCAAAATACGCGGCTGTTCGTGGATTTCCTTCAGCATAAACGTTTCGAACCCGGCGCATTCAGCGGCTTCGGCCTGAAAACTGATTTCCTTAATCTCCGGCACAACCGCCACGCCTTCAATCGTACAGATCTCGACACTATCCGCGCGCAAAACTGCCACTTCACCATCGTTCAGATAAATCGCCTTTTTGATCCGGTTTATAATTGCCGGAACGTCGCTGGCGATGAAATTTTCATGCTCTCCCAAGCCGATAATCAGCGGGCTCCCCTTGCGGGCGCAATAAATGGCATCCGGCTCGTCGCGAAACAGAATTCCCAGCGCATAAGCCCCTCGCAACCGCTTCAACGTTCTCAAAATTGCCTCAACCGGAGATTTGGCACCCTCTTTGAGCGACTGCTCAATCAGATGCGGAACCACCTCTGTATCGGTTTCAGAAATAAATTTATGCCCCTTGGTCGACAGCTCTTCGCGCAGTTCGGCATAGTTTTCAATAATCCCGTTATGCACCACCGAAATGGATCCGTCCGAACTCAAGTGCGGATGCGAATTGATCTGTGAAGGTGCGCCGTGCGTTGCCCAGCGGGTATGCCCGATTCCGCGAGTCCCCTTAATCGGATGAATCGCCAGCATTTTTTCCAGATTCACCAGCCGCCCAACCTCTTTGCTCGACTCGATTTTTCCGCCGCAAAGCACAGCAATACCTGCTGAGTCATACCCCCGGTATTCCAGCCGTTGCAGTCCATCGATCAAGATCGGTGCCGCTTCTTTACTGCCAATATAGCCGACTACTCCGCACATAATTATGAACCCCTCATATAAACAAACTAAAAACGGGGTGCAGTCTGCCTGATAAACACCCTGAAAACAAAACTAAAAAATGCCCGGCCGGCCCCGTCTCCCGACACCACATTTGCAGAGAAAAGGGTTGCACGGGGCAACCTTTTCCTGTTTTATCCCCGCTTCACCGAACCATTGAGGAAAATGATTTATGGCAAAAACGAGCAGTATCGTTAAAAACGAAAAGCGCAAAAAAATGGCGGACAAGTATTACGCCAAGCGCATTGAACTGAAAACCATCATCGCCAACCCGAAAACGTCCTACGATGAACGTATGGCCGCATTCGACAAGTTGCGCAAGTTCCCGCGCAACGCCAACCCGGTTCGTGTACAGAGCCGTTGCCGCGTAACCGGCCGCCCGCGCGCCGTCTACAAAAAATTCGGTCTCTCCCGCATTACCCTGCGCGAAATGGCATCTCAGGGACTTATCCCCGGCATGACCAAAGCCAGCTGGTAAACAAAACACCGATGGTTCGGACAAACGCTCTCTGGAAACAGAGGGCGTTTTTTGTGTCGTCGTGACGTGATGCGTAAGACGTAATGCGTAATTGGGAAAACAAAGCCCCCGGTTCTATTTTAATTACGCATTACTCGTCACGCATTACGCACAAAAAAACCGGCCCCGCAAAAGGACCGGCTTTCGGAATAGAGCGTTTGCTCTCTTAGGCTTTGGTCACGAGACCGTCGCGGATTGCCTTGGCGGAAACCCAGACACGCTTCACGGTGCCGTTTTCATCCTTGATGCGGACACGCTGAAGATTCGCTTTGAAGGTGCGTTTGGTAGCGCTGGTCACGTGCAAACCGATACCGCCTTTGCTTTTCCGCAACCCTTTACGAACAATCCGGCGCCCTGAAACTGTTCCCTTACCTGTCACTGCACATTTAGCCATGGTCTTTCCTCACAATCTAAAAATTTACCTCAAAGAGTGGCGTAATCTACGGACTGACCCGCCCCTTGGCAAGCGCCAAATCACACCAATTCAGCAAAGACCGCATCGCTCACAAAAAGCGCCTCCTCCGAAAGCCGGACATGCCGCCCGTTGATCACCAGCAACCCCGCTTTTTCCAATGTTTGGAAACTTTCGGCGAGGTTTTTCCAAACCTTGGAGGAAACCTCCACGCCCGCCAGCTGCCGCAACCCCATCACCAGCGTTTCGCGCTCCTTGGCTTCTGGATCGAGAGTTTCCTCAAACTCGCGGCGCGGGCCGTTCGCGCAATAATCGTCCAAATCGGCGACATTCGCCCAGCGAACACCCTTCCAGTGCGAATGGGCTGCCGGGCCGCAACCGAAATATTCTCCGCCGCTCCAGTAAAGCAGATTATGCCGGCACTCGAAACCCGGTCTGGCGAAGTTGGAAATCTCATAATGCACAAAGCCCGCCGCCTTCAGCCGCGCGCGGATCCGGTCGTACATGTCGCGTTCGAGACCCTCATCCAACCGGTCGAGCCGCGCCTCCATCGGCGTACCCTCTTCATACATCAGGTTATAAATCGCAATATGCTCCGGCCCGAGCGCCAGCGCGCGATCCAGATCAGAATCCAGCATTGCCATCGTCTGCCCCGGCACGCCAAACATCAGATCGACGCTGATTTTTTCAAACCCGGCCGCGCGCGCCAGCCGGAACGCCTCTTCCGCCTGCTCCGCCGAATGAATCCGCCCGAGAGTTTCCAAACATTGGAAATCGAACGATTGCACGCCGATCGAGAGTCGATTGACTCCATTCTTTTTCAACAAATCCAGCTTATGCTGGTCGACGGTTCCCGGATTCACCTCCACCGAAAATTCCGCCGGAGAGAATTTCCCAAACATCGGAAAGAATTTTTCCAAACATTGGAAACTCGGCGCGGTCGGCGTGCCGCCGCCGATAAAAATCGTCTCCGGCGCAAAGTCCGGCGGCAGGTTGTTCAGCTCTTTTTCCAAGGTTTGGAAAAACTGCTCCTGTTTTTTCCAATCTCTGGAAACCACGGAGTAGAACGCGCAGTAGGAACATTTGCGCACGCAAAACGGAATATGAACGTACAGACCTGACATTGGCTTTAACCCTGGCGTCATTGCGATCTCTCTAC
>JAQUXG010000174.1 GCA_028692515.1 Kiritimatiellales bacterium
CCATAGCGGTTTTTTTGTGCCCGGCCGGTAAATAAAGGCCGCTCTACTTGCTTTTTACAGTCGGGTTGGGGAGCTTCTTTCCTAACGATTTTCTGAGGAAACCGTATGCCGAAAATTGAAATTATGCCGTCGGTTCTGGCGGCCGACATGGGAAATCTGGAAGCCGCCATCCGCCAATGCGAAAGGGCAGGGGCCGACCAGATCCATATGGATATTATGGACGGGGTTTTTGTGCCGAATATCAGCATGGGGCCCGCCGTGGTCGCCATGGCTGACCGCGTAACCGATCTGCCGATGGACGTTCACCTGATGCTTCTTCAGCCGCAAAACCATATCGAAGCCTTTGCCAAGGCTGGCGCCGACACCCTCCTGATTCACATTGAAGCCGACTGCGATGTCGAAGATACGCTTCGCAAAATTCGCGACCTCGGTTGCAAATCCGGCATCACGGTGAACCCTCCAACAGCACTCGATGACTTTTTCCAATGTTTGGAAAAAAGCAAGGGTGCAGGATCATCCTGCTTCCAAACATTGGAAAAAGGGCTCGTCGATGAAGTGCTGATCATGTCGGTCAACCCCGGGTTTGGCGGTCAGAAATATATCGCCGATGCGGAAAATAAAGTGGCGGAAATCCGCCGCCGCTATCCGGACATGCGGATCTCCATCGACGGCGGCATTGATCTCGAAACGGTAAAACCTGCCGCCGCACACGGTGCGAATTTATTCGTGGCTGGCACCTCTCTGTTTAAAGCACCTGATATGAAAACCGCGGTCGCGCAGATGCGCGCTGCTGCCGAAACCGCCTATTGTTCTGCAATCTGAAATCTCCTATTGAAAATTTAACATGACTGAACTTTCCCGAATCCGAAATTTTTCCATCATCGCCCACATTGACCACGGCAAGTCCACGCTGGCCGACCGTATTCTTCAGCTGACCGGCGCGATCGAAGCGCGCAAGATGAAGGAGCAGGTGCTCGACGCCATGGATCTGGAACGCGAGCGCGGCATCACCATCAAGGCCCACCCGGTCTCGATGAAGTACAAAGCGAAGGACGGTAAAGAATATCTCTTTAACCTGATCGACACGCCCGGCCACGTGGACTTTTCCTATGAAGTTTCCCGCAGTCTGCAAGCCTGTGAAGGAGCCATTCTCGTTGTGGATGCCGCACAAGGCGTCGAAGCCCAGACCGTCTCCAACGCCTTTCTGGCCTCTGAGCATAACCTGACGGTTGTGCCGGTTCTGAATAAAATTGAACTGCCCAATGCCCAGCCGGAACTGGTAGCGCGCCAGATTGAAGAGCTGCTCGCCATTGATGCAACCAACTGCCTGCAGGTGAGTGCTAAATCGGGGAAGGGGGTCGCTGAACTCCTCGAAGCGATAGTTGAACGCATTCCGGCGCCCAAACCGGCGAAAGACAATGCCACGCGCGGTCTCGTTTTCGATTCAAAATACGATGCCTTTCGCGGCGTTGTTGTTTACATGCGCCTGTTCAGCGGCCACCTGAAGGCTGGCGAAAAAGTGCGCATGATGAGCACCGGTCAGGAATATGAAATCAAGGAAGTCGGTGTTTTTAATCCGGCTCAGGAAGTTCGCAAAGAACTGACCGAAGGAACCGTCGGTTATGTAATCGCCAACATCAAAGACTCTTCGGAAATTCAGATCGGCGACACAATGACCACCGTGCGCAACCCGGCAGGGGATGCGTTGCCCGGCTTTAAGGAAATCCATCCGATGGTCTTCGCGGGGATCTATCCGATTGAAACCAGCGACTATGAAAAGCTCGGCAAGGGTCTGGATAAATTGCGTCTGAACGACGCGGCGTTTTCCTATCAAGCGGAATCCTCCGTCGCGCTCGGCTTCGGCTTCCGTTGTGGATTTCTCGGCCTGCTCCACATGGAAATCGTACAGGAGCGTCTGCGCCGCGAATTCGACCTCGATATTATCGCCTCCTATCCGAACGTCATTTATCGCGTCAAACTCAGAAACGGTGAAACGCTCGAAATTGATAACCCAACGTATTTGCCGGATCCAACCGTCATCGAAAGCATGGAAGAACCTTTCATTAAAGCGACTATCATCACACCGACGGTCTGCTTGGGTGACATGATGCAACTGGTGATGGAAAAACGCGGCGAAATTACCCACACCGACTCGATTGATGCGACACGCGTCATGCTCACCTGTGACCTGCCGCTCAACGAAGTACTGATCGACTTTTACGACCGACTCAAGAGCATCAGCCGAGGCTATGCATCGATGGATTATGAATACGCCGACTACCGCCTGTCCGATCTGGTGAAAATGGACATCATGATCCACAGCGAACCGGTCGATGCCTTTTCATCCATGGTGCACCGCTCCAAAGCGATTCCGCGCGGGCGCCAAATGTGTGCCTCGCTCAAGGATGTTATTCCAAAGCAGGCCTTTTCGGTCGCCATTCAGGCGGCGCTTGGCGGAAAAATTATCGCCCGCGAAACCATTCAGGCCTACCGCAAGGATGTGACCGCGAAATGCTATGGCGGCGATATTTCCCGTAAGCGCAAACTCCTCGAGCGCCAAAAAGAGGGAAAAAAGAAAATGAAGAGCATCGGGAAAGTGAACATCCCGCAGGAAGCATTTATTGCCGTGCTCAAAACCAAGCAGGAGTAGGGGCGACGTACGAAGGAATCCCATGAAATTTTTTAAAGTCCGTAAAACCCGCAAAGAGCTCAAGGAAGTTCTGCACTACGCCAAACACATCCGGCATATGCACGAAGACATTGCCGACCCGAAGGCGCTGGAACAGCTCCGATCCGCCGAAGCCGCCGCACGGCAAATCTGCAGGGCAGGGGACCTTGACGGAATGGAATCCGCCGGTGAGGCGGTTGTAAAAGCCTGTGAAAAAACGGCTCCGCCGAAAAGGAACCCTAAAATCCGCGAAAACGTTGAAGTAATCTTCGTGGCCATTGCCGCCGCCATGGCCATCCGCGCCTACTTTTTTCAACCGTTTAAAATTCCGACCGGCTCCATGCAACCGACGCTTTACGGCATTACCGTTCAGGCAGAGCCGACCATTAAGTCGGATAATCCGCTGGCGCGTATTGCGAACATGGTTCTGTTTGGGGAACGGCATCAGGCAATCCGCGCCAAAACAAGCGGGTATCTGAGAATGATAAACGGTCTGCACGGATTAACAAAACTCGATCTGCAAACAGACAAAGGTAGAACGCACTACATTGTGTACGTGAACGATATTCCCCATAAAATTCCCGCCGCGCTTTTCATGGAAAATCAGGATCGTATCCGCTCGCTCTGGGGTAAAAAAATAAACAAGGGTGATCTCCTGGCTGGCGGCGGAGTGATCAAAAGCGGCGACTACATTCTCGTGAACCGCATCAAATATAATTTTATTCGGCCGAAGAGGGGGGACATCGCAGTTTTCGACACCAGCGAATTGACCCATCCGCAGGTTCGTAAAGACAACTATTACATCAAACGCATGGTCGGCCTGCCCGGCGAAACAATCTCACTCGATCCTCCATATCTTCTGGTCAACGGACAAAAACCGACCGATCCGCGCTTTGATAAAATTTTCAATAATGAGAACTACGACGGTTATGAACTTGGCAGCCTTGTTGATCAATACGGCAGACTGATTGATCCGCCACCGCTGATCGGGCATTTAGGCGATTCAATCAAAGTCGCCGACGACGAATATCTTTTCTTCGGCGACAACACCAAACTGAGTCTCGACGGTCGTTATTTCGGCCCGGTCAATCGCCGCCAGATTCTTGGCCCGGCGTTCTTTGTCTGTTGGCCGCTGGATCGTGCGGGGTTTGCCGAAATCATTCATTAGCGGAACACGAAATCCGGGGGCAGACCCGAAGATCGATTCATTTCGAATGTCCTGAATTTTTACATTGGTGTTTTGCGCGGTAAATCCTGTCTGAAAATTAACCCTCGTAGAATCGCACCGTTGAAATGATCGCGGGTTGTGGGTCGAATTTTTAAACCCAAAAACCCCGACGTTCCAAACCTTGGAAAGTTCAGGCGCAGTTTTTTCCAATGTTTGGAAAAACTAACGCTTTGGTTTCCAGAATTTGGAAAAATTGACCGGCAAATTTCCAAGGTCAGGACAAATCCTCTCGAACAAAACACAGCCACTGAAAAGCCCGAGCTAGAGCAAATTCAGAAGAACGTAGCCGTACAAATTCTGGGTAGTTTTGCGTAGACGAGGCTTCCAGCCTCGTTTGCATGTGCGGCACGTGTATATTTTCCGAACGAGGCTGGAAGCCTCGTCTACAATTACAATTTCTAAAAATGCTCTAGGGCGTGTCATCAATTAAGCCAGATGACGGCAGACACCAGATGGATTGCTGCCAGAAAGTTGCGGGCGGTTTTATCATAACGCGTTGCAATAGCACGGAACTGTTTGAGCCGGCAGAAGAAGTT
>JAQUXG010000175.1 GCA_028692515.1 Kiritimatiellales bacterium
TTGAAAAACACGGCCTGAAATCCGTTTGCTATCGCCCGTTTTCCGGATACGGCGAGGATCAGGATGACTCCTATCCGTTTCCCGGAATCTGCAAGCGTGTGCTCGCGAATCGCGGCGCGCCGGAAATTACGGTCTGGGGAAGCGGCCGCCAGATGCGCGATTTTATTCACATCGAAGATTGTGTGACCGGAATTCTGACCACGATGGATCAGATTGATGATGCGTCGGCGCTGAATCTTTCCACCGGCATCTACACCTCCTTTATTGAATTCGCAAAAACCGCCGCCGAACTTTGCGGATTTAACCCGGAGATCAAAGGAACCTCCGATAAACCCGAGGGCGTTTTCGCCCGCGGCGGCGACACCGCGCTCCAGCGCGAGCTCGGGTTCACGCAGACCATCGCGTTTCGAGACGGAATTGCGCGGGCATTGAAATATTACGGAGCATGAAGACGAAGCTCAACATTCTGCTGCTGCTCACTGTTGCACTGCTCTCCCTCTGGTGTACGGGTGACCTGATGCGTAAAAACGACCAGGCAACCATTTTGGCCGGAGCGAATGATCTGGCGCATGGACGCATGCACGATCCATCCGCGTATTATCAGTTCGACAAAACCTATGTTCTTTACGGTGTTTGCGCCGCGATCTTAAAAATGGTGCCCGCCGGAGTTTTTCTTGTGGCCGCCGCAAACATCGGACTGGCGCTGATCTTCTGGGCGGCATTAGCCGTCTTTGTCATACGCTTCCGTCGCGTACTCGATCCGTTGGTGTTGTTGTGTTTTCTGACCGCACCGGCCGTTCTTCTGAACACACTCTACGTGAACAGTTCGGTTCTCTCGTCTGCCTTTCTTCTGCTGAGCGCCGTATTTCTCTTCAAAGAAAACGGCCGTCGTGGATGGCTGGCGGCCCTGTTTTTCTTTCTGGCCGTTGGTTCGCGTGCCGATGTGATCCTGCTTCTGCCGCTACTCCTCTGGCTGATCACGCCATTTCCAATGCGTGGAACCGGCGAGGCCGGATTTCATGCTTTTTTTCCAATCCTTGGAAAAAACAGATCACAATTTTCCAAACATTGGACCCGAGCGCAGCGAGAGAGGCCCTGCGGATGCAGGGCAGTGACCGGAGGGAGCGGCAAAATTCTGCTTGTCGGCATTCTGGGGCTTGCGGCGGGCCGGATATTTTTCCCCGGTGGCGGCTCCACCTTCGATCCGATTTTCAATTGGAAGATGGTCGCGGGCTACACCGTTTTCGGATTCGGTGCCGCCGGGCTGCTCTTTGTCTTGTATTCCGGCCGGCTGGCGATTCAGGCGTGTAAAGGCCGGGGCGCTTTGGAAAAACTGTATCGCGCCGCCGGACTGGCCGCTTTTTTACTGCCCGTTCTGTTTTTTATCCCGCAGTTGCATGCTCCGCGCTATTTCTGGCGTGGTTGCGAAGCCGTACTTCTGCTGTCGGTTGCGGGGCGCCTTCCGGTATGGAGGAGCCGGACGGTGATCGCAGGCGTTGCCTTGGTCGCTTTGCTGCCTCTGGTTTTCGGTGTCTATCTGCCTGCACTGAACCGGCCGCAGATTACGGTTAAATCTCCAACGCTTTTTCCCAGCGGCGACGGGTTTTATCCAATGGGCGCATACCTACCGTTCATGTTCCGCTTGCGAAATTCCTCAACGCAGCCGATTGATCACAATCAGCTGGTTTGGTCGGCCGTTCATTCCGCGCAATTCGATTTTTCACCGGAGGGAATCATCGACGTGCTGTACACCCCGATGTACGGATATTTTATGCTCGAAGCTTCTTTGCGCGAAGGGTTCGCCGCTTTACATGAATACGACAAACTTCCGGCCCGCGATTTTTATGCGGATAGCCGGAGTCTTATGCGCGATGACCCTAAAACTCCATTGAACGCATTGCCGCAGATTCTGTCGCTTCCGGCGCTCTTTATTTCTTCCGTTTCCGGAGGAGTCGGGGTGCTTCGGTTTGGCAATGGAGATGCGGAGTGGGGGCGTCAAACCCGGTTGCTGAACCGGTTGTTTTCCGGGAATGAATACCGCATTTTGTCTTCAGACGATTGGCCGGATGGAACCGGTCGCAGGGTCTGCATTTCGCAGATTCCGTTTGATGAAAGTGAACGGGACGAGGAGTCCGGACTCTATTATTCTGTTGATGCGGGGGGGAGTCTGCCTGCCGGAAGTATTTGTGCGCGGCGTGTTCTGCCTGAGTGGATGTCGCTTCAGGCGTTTAGATCCGGCCAATAAAAGCCTGTTGATTTGCAGGTCAAAGTGGTACCTTTTTTCGATTGAGTGGAGCTTTTTTATGCAGAAACAGTCATCGATTAAAGTCTGGAGCGAGCGCTGGCGTCTTGGCGCTTTGACTCTACAGGAGCTGATGCATATCGGCCTGATTTCTGTGATCATCAGCCTGCTGTTTATGTTGTTTCATATGCTGGGAAATACGGCCGCAACCGTCGATAGCCGTTCTGCTTTCAGATGGATGGTTGCGTTGTGGACAGATGCCATTTCGTTCGGCGCGGATTATTCACACGGTTATTTTATTCCGTTCGTCAGCCTCGGGGTTGTCTGGTACAGACGGAAAGAGATTTTTTCAACGGCAATGCGCGTGGACTGGCGCGGACTCGTGGTGGTCATCGGGGCTCTTTTTTTGCACTGGATCGGAGCCAAGATGCAGCAGACCCGCGTTTCATTAATGAGTCTGGTTTTGCTGATCTGGGGAATTCCGTTCTATCTGTTCGGCTGGAAGCTGGCAAAACAACTGATCTTTCCCTGCGCCTACCTCATCTTCTGCATACCGCTCAACTTCATGGATGTGATTGCGTTTCCACTTCGCATTATCTCAACCAAAATGGCCGTCGGCATGCTCAATGGTATCGGCATTGAAGCCGTTCGATCCGGAACAGCAATTCTGATTCCTTCGATGCCGACCGGGATGGACGTTGCCGACCCGTGTAGCGGCTTACGCTCATTGCTGGCGATGACCGCACTGGCGGCTGTGTATGCTTATTTTACTCAGAAAACACTGCTGAAAAAATGGATTCTGTTTATGGCATCCATTCCCCTGGCGGTGTTTGGGAATATTTCCCGTATTGTGACGATTGCCGTTGTGTCAGAAGCAATCGGCGGAAAACTGGCGCTGGGTCTTTACCATGATTATTCCGGTTATATTCTTTTTACAGCTTCCATCACTGCGATGGTGGCTATCGGGGGATTGTTGAATCTTGAATTCAGTGAGGTACTCAAAAAATGGAAGTCCGCTCTTTTACGCCGCACTTAGTGCTGATCGGTCTGTTTATTATTACGGCTTTGGCGCTGGCCTTTACGGTTGACGTGTCGCTGGACGATAAGCCCGGGGTTCGGATGGAATTGCCGCCCGCAATGGATGGCGGGTGGGTTGGTGATGAGTTGCGTTATTCACATGACCCGGAAAATCCCAAGCAATATCGTGTCAGCGAGTTGGATCTGCCGAACAGCGATCCCGTAACCGGGGAAAAACTGTTCACGATGAGTCTGCCTGAGTATGACGCATTACCTCATGACACGGAGTTTATTAAATCCATTTACACCAATGATGCGGCAGATCAGGTGTTTGTCTCGATCGTATTATCCGGT
Source organism: Kiritimatiellales bacterium (assembly GCA_028692515.1). Classification (GTDB taxonomy): domain Bacteria; phylum Verrucomicrobiota; class Kiritimatiellia; order Kiritimatiellales; family Tichowtungiaceae; genus Tichowtungia. The sequence continues at coordinate 3,614 of JAQUXG010000175.1, forward strand.
AAGGAACGTAACAGTATTCACCGCCCGCAACGCTGCTTGATTGGACAGGGTAATAAAATTTTGAATACGGATTATATGGAGATTCCATTGCCGGGTCGCGAGCCGCTCAAGGTTTGTGTTCTGGAAACCATGAGGGCTTATCAGAGTGCAACCGGTGAAAGACAGGTCTATTACGGCTATTATGCCTACTGGTTTGTTGGACAGGGTCGTGAAACCGCCAGCCACTATGAACGTATGTTCTGGCTGGCGTGGGATCGCGTGATACACAGCATTGCTCACAAATGGGCCTACATCGCTGTTGCCGGAACACGCGGCGACGATGACGGCTCCGAGGCCTATAAAGAAGAAATTACGAATTTCATTCAGAAACTCTATCCGTATCTGCTGATCAACCTGCAGAACGGGAATTGACAAAGCCAGATCTTTTCGCTTAGCATTCGACCCGGATTTATGAATTACAAAATCAACAACCTTGAACTTCTTAACCTCGCCGGGGAAACCCTGCGGGAGTTCTGCGTTTGTTGATCTGACCCTCCAACACTGATTTCGCCGAACCTCTCCGCAACCCGGAGAGGTTTTTTTATTTTCATGATGGGTTTAATAGAGAAAAAACAGTAAAGGAAAGAACAATGAAAACACCAAAATATAAAGCGGCCGAGCCGTTTGAAATGCCGAACCGTCAATGGCCTTCACGGACTCTGGCCATCAGCCCCGTCTGGTGTTCTGTCGATCTGCGCGACGGCAATCAGGCGCTGCCCAATCCCATGGATCCCGATCAGAAGCTGGAATATTTCCAGATGCT
>JAQUXG010000176.1:0-2589 GCA_028692515.1 Kiritimatiellales bacterium
AGTCGCTGGTGCCGTAGAGCCAGACCATGGTTTTCTGATTCTGAGTGAACAGGCGGAAGAGCATCATCACCCAAACCCAGCAGGCGTGCAGTCCGATGGCAACATAGATGGATTTCATCCAGTGGCACAGCACCGCGAGAACCAGCCCCATGCAAAAGAGTGTGCAGGCTTCCTGTAAGAAGGCGTCGCCGGCACGGGCGAACAGGTTTCCAAACAGCATGAATCCGGAGTTCCACTGACCGAGGATTTCCGGATTGACCGGCCGCATGAAGTGGACGATGGAGAAGAAAACACTGCTTAGAATCACCGCAGTCACGACGCCGAGGCTTTTGCGCAGCGCGCCGAAGATGAACCCGCGGAAGAGAATCTCTTCAAAAATCCCGATGAACAGGCCGCCAGCGAGCACCTGAAGGACTTTGCGGATGAGATAGGAACCGGTCTTTCCGTTGGTATCCCAGGCAAACACGCCGAGCGCAACACCCAGCAGATAGACGATCAGCATACTGCCGATTCCCAGTCCGAGGCCGAGGCCGATGAGCGATCGCCGGTTTTTTACCGTTGGCAGGCCGCAGTCGGCTTTGCCACGGATTCCGCTGAGTTTGTAGGCCGGGTAAAGCAACAGAGCGACCATGACCAGCACGATGCGGGAGGTGACGCGGAAAAACGGGGCATCGAGAACAGAGCCGTCAGCGGCGAAGCTCTGGAGAGCCTGATAAATCCACGGAGAAACCAGCGCGGCCAGCAGCGGAGCGGCCAAAAACAGGAGTAGAAGCGATAAAAGTGGATAAAAACGGTCTTTAGTCATAATGGGCGGCTCCTTTAATGAATTTCTGCATTTCCAATGTTTGGAACTCGCAAGACTATAGCGGCTTTCGTATTTTAGACCACGAAATTTGATGATGAACCACGGACTCTACTTATGAACAAAATCCCGGGTCGCCTGCTGGCAGGCAACGAAGAAACTCTTTTGGCATCGTATGAGGAATTCAATCAGATTCCGGTCGATCTCGACCTGACCGATCAGCCGAGCCACCCTCCCCGCACCCAGCAGAAAACCATCGCCGAAGCGGTGAGCGTTTCCGGGCCGGGCACTTTTGCCGGAAAAAACACGACGACGATCACGTTTGAACCGACCGACCGCGAAGGCTGGTGGCTGGATCGCACCGATCTGCCGGAGTCTCTGCCGATCCGCGTTGCCATTGACAACGTCTGGACGACCGGATCGATCGTCAGCAACATTGTGCTGCGCGCGGGCGGCCCGCACAACTATGTACGTATGGTGGAGCACATCATCTCGCTACGCATGGGCACGGATATCGACAATCTGATGATCAAAATCGACTCCGGCGATCCGCCGCTCTTCGTGCGCGGAAGTCTCGACCTGATTGAAGCGCTGGAGCAGGCCGGACGCAAAACCGTCAACCGCCCGGTGAAGCATGTCACGGTCAAAGAACCGGTCACTCTCTGCTGGGATCACGGACAGTTCGTAACGCTCGCCCCCAACACGAGCATTGTCCCGAAACTGGTTGTGGATGCTGCGGTCAACTTTCCAAATGCGATCGGGCAGCAGCGCATTAAGTTTCCGGTCAACTACACCAACATCCAGACCGGTGCGGAGGCGCGCACCAATACGCCGTACGGAAAAATGCTCTACTGTAAAACCATCGGTAAAATTTTTGCGGACATCCGCAACCTCGGCTACACGGATCAAAACATTCTGATCGCAAAGAAAAACAGCTATCACAATCAGCCGAGGATTATTCGTAACGGCAAATCGCTCGAGCCGATCTGGCACCGCAGCACGCTCGACCTGCTGGCGGCCATCGCGCTGATTCCCGATGCGCGCTTTGTCGGCGAAATCACCTCCTATAAAGCGGGACACCGCCTTGACTGCGACCTGATCACCCAGCTTTACCTAAATGATCTGCTCACTCCGGTTGGAAACGGATGAATCCGGCTCGTGAAAAAATTGAATATTTTCTGACCAAGGGGCTCCTGACCGTTCTCCACTACTGTCCGGCTCCGGTGATCTACGGCATTTGCCGCGCCTTCGCGTTCGCTTTCTATCTACTGGTCGTGCCACGGCGGCGGATCACGATGAAAAACCTGCGCCTGGCCTATCCAGAGCTCTCAACAAAAGAACATTGCCGGATTGCCCGACAGGCTTACGATCATTTCGGTCAGATGCTCGCTGAATCCGCGATGGTTTTGTCCGGAAAAATCACCCGGGAAGGCTTAAAGGATTTCGTGGACGGAAGCGATCTGCCAAAACTGCAGGCACTTGAGAACAGTACCGAAAAAGGCATCCTGTTCATCACCGGACATCTGGGAAATTTCGAACTGCTGGCCCATTACACCGGATGCCAGATGAGAAAAAACGGAACCGTCATTTTCCGGCAGGGAACCAACCGTCTGATTGATGACCGCATTGTGACTCCCCTGCGCCAATCCTTCGGCAACAAAGTGATCTATAAAAGCCGCGCCCTGCCTCAGATTGTCCGGACTCTGAAAAATGGAAACCATGTCGGAATGCTGATCGACATTAAAACCAACGCTCGCGAAGGCGTGCCAGCCGTCTTTTTCGGAAAA
>JAQUXG010000176.1:2689-4412 GCA_028692515.1 Kiritimatiellales bacterium
TGCGCCGCCGACCCCTCTTTCTTCTCGGACAAAGCCGCTGAATTTAAAACAAAGCACACACAGCAGAAACCGGCGGCGGGCTTTATTATCGGTGGGCCCAATACGGTTTCAACCATTGATGCCGGTGAGATCAGACAGCAGCTCGAAAAGGCGTTTGCACTGACGGAAAGATGCGAACGATGGGTCACCACGTCGCGCCGCACACCCAAGGATGTGGAAGCGGTGATTGAATCCCTGCCCTTCGACTATCGGCTGATTAACTCGCGCGACCCGTACAACCCGGTTCCGGCATTCATCCAGCTTTGCGACCGGCTGTTTGTCACCAGCGACTCCGCATCAATGGTCAGCGAGTGCGCCAGCTTCGGAACCGCATCCGTCGAAATTCTGATGAACCGACAGACGAAAACCCCGAACAAATTTGAAGAACTCATCCAGGGGTTGGAAAACCTCAACGCCATCCATGTCTTTGACGGAACGCTCGGCTCTGCAAATCGCAAAATCGATCTCTCCGCCCTGCTGAACAAAAAGCTCGGACCGCTAATTAACACGAATGACCGCGAATCGTTCTGACAAGACAACAACTTCTTCACCACCCGCTTCGCTAGAGGGACATCCGAGGGGCTCCGAGAAGAGGTTTAGAAGTCATACGGAATAAACGGTTCCCCGGAATTTTGGGAAGCCCTGTTAGGACAGGGCTTGATTTGGGACAGAGAGCTTAAGTGAAAACGTGCTTTCATTTCAGCTCTCTGCCCCGAATCTGTTCCGTTTATTGCCGGAAGTTCTCTGTCCCGCTCCGAAGTCTGCTCTAGCGCAGCGGGTGGTAAAAAATCCCGAATGAAAGTTCTTATGACTTTTAACGAATAACTGCTAACTTCTCCCCCATGCATATAGTGCAAATACTTCCGGAACTGAATCAGGGCGGTGTCGAGCGCGGAACCGTCGAGCTGAGCCGCGAGCTGGTCAAGCTCGGCCACCAGAGCACGGTGATTTCCGCCGGCGGGAGCCAGGCCGCTCAAATCGAAAAAGACGGCGGACGGCACATCACCCTCGATGTCTGCTCGAAAAACCCCCTCACCTTTTTTTCCCGCGCCCGCGCATTGCGCCATGCTCTATGCTCCATGCACCCTGCTCCCGACATCCTGCACGCCCGCAGCCGCGTTCCGGCATGGCTCTGTTGGTTCGCCAACAAAAAACTGAAACTTCCGTTTATCACCACAGTGCACGGCTTCAACAGCGTCAGCCGGTACAGCGCAATCATGACAAAAGGCGATCGCGTTATTTACGGCAGCAACTCGATTCGCGACTACATTCTGCAGAATTATAAAGTCGATGAATCCAAACTGCGCTATGTGCCGCGCGGAATCGACATGGACTATTTCGACCCTGCAAAAGTTGACGAAGCTTTCATTCTGGATTTTAAACAGAAACATCTGCTTAACGGGAAAAGGGTCGTCACAATGGTCGGACGGATCACAGAATGGAAAGGTCACGACACTTTCATTCGCGCCATGGCGGAAGTGCAAAAGAAACATCCGGACGTCGTCGGGCTGGTGGCGGGCGGAATTTGGCACGGCAAAGAGGAGTATTTCCAAACCTTGGAAAAACTGGCGCACGATCTCGGCGCAGACATTCGCTTTACCGGATCACAGACTCAAGTCCGCGAGATTTACGCACTGAGCGATCTGGTTGTATCAGCGGCCTCATCCAAAGCGGAAACCTTCGG
>JAQUXG010000177.1 GCA_028692515.1 Kiritimatiellales bacterium
CAGTCCATGGAAGAGCAGGTAGTCGTGATACCGGTCGGCATTGCGCAGTTCGGTTTCTTTATCGACTACCTTGCGGCCGAGCGTAACGGCCATCAGCGCGCAAATGTCCTGATCCGGGCGGAAGAAGTCGGCCAGACAGTGTCCGCCTTCTTTTTTCTGACGCGGGAAGGGCATGGGAATTTCTTTGCCGGTTGCCGGGTTCTCAAGGAAGAAGGTGTCGCTTGCGGAATGACAGTTGAAAAAGCCGTGAATGACTTTCGGTTCAAAAACCTGACGCGCGATCTGTTTCATCTCTTCAAGTTTTGGAGTTACCTCGTCATCGAGAAGCTTTTTGTATTCCTCGTCGGACAGTTTTCCCTGCTTATAACCCCACGCGCCTTTGATCATTCCGCTCAAATCGAGATAGTGCCAGATGTCATCGAGCGGAATGGTTTCGGTAACCCATGTGCCGATCTCGATTTCCGGAACCGGAATATCGCGGGCAATCGGCTCGAGCGGTTTTTCGTCTTCGGCCGGCTTGAGTTCGCATTCGAGTCCATCACGCGTCGGCGCAACGTAATCGGGAAGCTTTCCGGTATCTTTCAGCGTTTGCATTGCGGCCAATCCGGCGAAGGCGTCTTTGCAGTACAACACCTGTCCGGAATAGTGCGGACGACAGGCCAGATCGACAAATTCCTCCGAGAGCGCCGCGCCGCCGAGCAGCACCGGCGTTTTAAATCCGGCATGTTCGAGAATCTTCATATTTTCGGCCATCACGGCGGTGGATTTGACCAGAAGTCCGCTCATGCCGAGCGCTACGGCGCTATGTTCCTTCGCCGCTTCCATCATTTTTTCGATCGGTGCTTTGATGCCGATATCGACGACATCAAAGCCGTTGTTCGCAAGAATAATGCCGACAAGATTTTTACCGATGTCGTGCACGTCACCCGCGACCGTTCCGATCACGAAGAGCGGAATCTGGTCGCCCGCTTCAGTTTTCTTCATGAACGGCTTAATCATATCGACCGCGCGCTTCATCACTTCGGCCGACTTCAGCACGAAGGGAAGCTGCATGATGCCGTCGTTAAAGAGACGCCCGACTTCTTTCATTGCCGGAAGCAGGAGGGTGTTGAGAATGTCCTCGGCGCTCATCGTTTTGAGCAGATCGGGAATGGCGGGCGTCAGCCACGGCGATTTACCGCGAACGATGGCATCGGTCAATACGTCGATGGCCGGGCGGTCTTCGACGGCGACTTCAACGGTCTCACTGACGGTTTCGAACAGATTGATATAGTTTTCGAGCGGGTCGCCGTTCGTCCGGTCATTGGCCAGCAGCGCTTCCGCGCCTTTGCGCAGATTTTCAGGAATTTCGTTGAGCGGGACAATGGCGGCGACGTTGATGATGCAGGCATCCATGCCGGCCTGCACCGCCTGATGAAGGAACACCGCATTGATTATTTTACGCAGGGCGGGCTTGAGGCCGAACGAAATATTGGAAAGACCCAGCATAGTTCGCACGCCCGGCAGCTCGGCTTTAATGCGGCGAATGGCTTCCAAGGTTTGGAACGCCGCGTCGCGCAGCGTCTTGTCGCCGCTGCAAATCGTGAAGGTCAGCGGGTCGATGAAAAGCTCTTCCGCTTTCAGTCCGCGCTCACCGCAAAACTCAACCAGTCGTTTAGCGACGGCGAATTTTTCATCGGCATTCATGGCCATGCCTTTTTCATCGATGGTCAGCGCGATCAGTGCTGCGCCGTAGCGGCGTGTCATCGGCACCACCCGCTCGGCGCGTATGCCGCCGTCTTCAAAGTTGATCGAGTTGACCATCGCCCGCCCGCCGTAGCACTTCAGCGCTTCTTCGATGACATCGGCGGAGGTGGAGTCGATCATCATGGGGGCGAGGCATTCGCGAGCCATGCGCGGAACCAGCACGGCGATGTCTTTGGATTCATCGCGTCCGGCGTAGCCGCAGCTCAGGTCGAGCACATGCGCGCCGGTTTCTTCCTGTTCGGTCAGAATATGAAAGGCGTTTTCATAATCGTTCGCCAGCAGGGTGTCGCGGAACTTTTTTGAGCCGGTCGCGTTGGCGCGCTCGCCGATGTACAGCGGTGCAGGAACCTGTGAGAGATCAACGGCGGAAAAAAGGCTCGCGCACTGCTGCGGCGCTTTGGCCGGTTCGCGGATTTTCCAAGGGTTGGAAAACTGTTCGCGGAGCTGACGGATATGCTCGGGCGTAGTGCCGCAACAGCCGCCGACGATGGAAAGGCCGTTCTCTTTTGCCAGTTCGGCGACTTTTTTAGCGAACTCATCGGGCTTGAGCGGGTAGTTGACGGTGCCATCAACGCGCGCTTCGGGCATTCCGGCGTTCGGCATACAGGCCAGCAGGCTGGGCCAGAGTTCACCGAAGGTGTCGAGGTGGTGCTCCATCGCATCGGGGCCGGTGGCGCAGTTAAGGCCTAGCACGTCGATCGGATAGGGGGCAAGGATTGTTGCGGCGGCCGCCGGGCTGGTTCCGACCAGCAGTGTACCGGTCGCTTCAACCGTGACGGAAACGTAGCGGACGATGTCGCTGTTCGGGCCGAGGATGTCATCGGCGGCGGCCAGCGCGGCTTTGATTTGTAATGGATCCTGACAGGTTTCAATAATCAGTCCATCCACGCCGCCGTCGAGCAGTCCTTGAATTTGAATCTTGTAGGCTTCGCAGAGCGGGTCGAAGGCAATATGTCCCAGCGACGGCAGTTTGGTGCCGGGGCCGATGGATCCAAAGACGTAGCGCGGCTGGTCGGGGGTGGAAAATTCATCGGCGCACTCGCGGGCGAGGGTAGCGGCGGCTTTGTTGATCTCATAGGCGCGGTCGGCAAGATTGTATTCGCCGAGCGTGACCGGCGAGGCGCCGAAGGTATTGGTTTCGATGGCGTCGGATCCGGCTTCGAGATAGGCGCGGTGCAGGCCGCGGATGACATCGGGTGCGGACAGGTTCAACCACTCGTTACAGCCTTCGACAGTGCCCCACTGCTCGGCGGTAATGGTCTGCCCTTGTAAATACGTTCCTGCGGCGCCGTCGAGGAGCAACGGTTCGGATTTTAATCGTTCTTTTAATTTCATGCCGCGGAATCTAGCAGAGAGGCCGGGTTTTGGCAACCATTGATCCTAAAATCCGGATAAACGGATTTTACAGGGCATCGGCGGTTCTTTCACAACAAAGAAGGCGCAGATTGACGGCGTGTCTCAGGTATGGGATCAAGAGGTTTTTTACTTTACGGGGGATGCATGAAGAAACTGGCGGGGATCTTTTTAATTGGCGCGGCGACGGCATTTGCGGACTCTGATTCTCTGCCGGCGGCTTTCACAAACGGGACGCTGAAGGGAACGGTTGGCACCTACATGGAATACCGCGACTTCGCGGCTCCGAACCGCGACTTCGGCTGGGGCACCGGTTATTTTTACATCAAGGGTGAATCCGACCGTTATTACCGCACCAAAATCGGTGTTTCATTTCTGCGCCACGTGAAGCTCTGGAATGATGAGGCGAACAATAAGAATAACTACCGGGACGATATTGAAGAGCTGTGGGGAATTCCCGAGCTCTATCTGGATATCGGCCTGACTGAAAAGAGCAAAACGTCGCTGCGCGTTGGTCGCTGGGAGAACAAGGGAACGCATATTGACGACGCGCAGAGCGAAGGGTTTTATCTTCAGTCTTCCGAGTGGACCAATTTTTCATTTCGTGTCGGAGGATTCCGCAAGTTTGCCGAGCTCGATTACGACGACGGCGAAGATTTTGGCCGCAACAACGACTCACAAGTGGTCGGCGACGATGCCACGTTCGGCTCCGGTGCCGCCTCATGGGTTTTCTTTGCCGAAGCCGAGGCAAAATGCGGATTTATGGAGCTGAACCCGTATCTTTATGTTCATGACGGGTACGCCAATGTGTATGGACTGGATACTGATTCGAAATGGGACATTGGCGAGGATTCGAAGATCGGATTTCGGATGGACGGTTACTATGTGCAGGCGGCGGATAGTTCCGGAATGGGCGACGGGCAGGCGGGGACTATTGCTCCGTATATAACCGTTGGCCCGGTCACGGTTACGGTCGGGTGTGTTCGCATGGGCGGCAGTGAATCCAATCAGTCCCTGAATAAACCCGCATGGTTTGCGGACTATCTCGAGCCGAGCGATCAGCTGATTCCCTATTCCAACATGGCCTCCATGCAAGATCTACAGTCGCTCTACGCCAAAATAAAATACACCAAAGGTGCTTTCTGGACACATCTGGCCTATTTTGACTGCACCTGCGATTCCAGCAAATTCGGCACGGCGAACTCCGTTGCAGAATTTCAGGTCGGCTATAACTTTGGCCACGGCTTCGATCTGAACCTTCGACTGTTCGACTG
>JAQUXG010000178.1 GCA_028692515.1 Kiritimatiellales bacterium
TTCTGGATGTCGCGGGTTCAAATCCCGTCACTCACCCCATACCCGGCCTGGTTCATCCATACGAGGAGTTTCTCATGCATAAGAGAAAAAATGAGATCCAGGACATCTACCAGGGCGGTGAACACGATTTCGAAAAGGACTTCACCCCGCAGATTGCGAAAGAACGGCTTGAGGAGCGTCAGCGCGATTTGCGTCGCAGCCAGATTGCCTCCATTTTCTTCGGATCGCTTGTGATCGTTCTCTCCGTTGCGCTGGTTTCGATCGTGATCCGCAACTTTCTCAAATCGCGAACGCCTTCCCTTAAAATTTCGACGAAAGAGACGCCTTTCATTCCGCGGCACTCTTTGCCTATCGAGTCTTTATGGGTGATGGATTATCAACAGGTGGCCTCACAACTTGATCCGGAAACTCCCGGCCCGAAACCCCTGTCAACGAAGTGGGTAAAAAACGCCGCTTATCACATCGTGATGGGGCAGCAGGCCCTGTATACCCATGAGAAGGATCAGGCGCTGGAACACTTCCTGAAAGTGGCTGAAATCTACCCGGATATTCAGGGGCTGCATGGGGCTCTGGGAACGCTGTACCTCCAGAATGATGAATATGCACTGGCGGCCCAGCATCTGGAAAAGGCGCTGGCGGAAGAAGAAAACTTTGATGTCGTCAATAATCTGGGCTCCGCATATATCGGCGCCGAGGAATATGACAAGGCCGAAAAAAATCTGAAACGGGCGCTGGAGCTACGGCCGGAAAACCCCGGGTGCTACAAGAATCTGGCGGCACTGTACCGAAAAATGGGCCGGGATAATGAGGCGATCTATAACTTTGAAAAGTATTTCGATATGCAACCCGGCGATCTGGACACGATGCAGGCTTACGGACTGTATCTGACCAAAATCGGACGCTGGAAAGAGGCGGCGGACTTCCTGACCCAGCTCACGCAGGAAGTAACCGACGTTGCCCCGATCTATTTTCTTCTGGCACAGGTTCAGGTTCAAAACGGCCAGCAGGATAAAGCGATCGCCGCTCTAAAACGCGGAGTACAGCTGATTGACCCGCAGCTGGCGCTGGCCTGGATGGATCGTGAGGAATTCAACACGGTTCGAAATTCGAGCGAATTCAAAACACTGGCTGACCAGCTGGAGATCGCGTCCATCTCGCTGGGAAAACACTGACAATCAACGATCCGCTGAAATGCGAACCGCGCCGGCGGGGAAGCACCATTCCATCCGGGCGTTTTCATCGGCTATTCTCGTTTCCTGCGGCATGAATATTTTTTGCAATTGCTGAACAGATGCCGCCTCAGCCCGCGTTCCTGTGATCGTCAGCGTATCGAGCCGCCCAATGCCCTCTTTGCGTAAAAGACGGATTGCGGCTTGCGTGCTGCGCGGCCGGCCGTCTGTCACCAGCGTCCAGCCCGCGCCGGGAAACCGCACGGCCAGAGATGAATTCTGTGCACGTAAAATTTTTATCCCGGAACAGGGGGTTCTCTGTTCCGCCAACCACATGGAAACCGACAGAAGAAGAACCAGTACCGCGCTTTTTTTCCAGCGGGCCGGGCCGCAAAACAGAACAACCCATCCGGTATACCAGAGTCCGGTACCCCATAGTGACGGGGGAAGAACGGTCCAGTGCGCGCCGGGAAGTCCGTCCAGATGCCGGACAATCCATACCAGCAGATTAATAAAAAGCAGATTGGCCTGGTTGAACAGTGCCGCGGCCGGAAAAAACAGAAAACCGGTCAACAGCGTGAGGCATCCGGTAAGCATAATCATAAACGTCAGCGGAATCACTGCCAGATTGCCAAGCAGCGAAACGGGAGAAAGAATATTAAAAAACCGGGTGCTGACCGGAATTGAAAAAATCCATGCGGCGGTTGAGGTCAGCAAAAGCAGTCCGGTGGCGCGCAGCAAAGCGGCGAACGGGTTCGGCCCGTTGAGACGCCGCAATGGAGCGCTCCATCCGGCGAACCGCGATCCCTTGATCTGCCGACCCGTCCAGCTGTGTACCATCAGAATTCCGCAGACCACAACAAACGAAAGAAGAAAACCGGGATCGCTCACATACGCCGGATGAATTGCCAGCAGCAACAGACAGGCTAATGCCACGGACGAGGGAGCATCGGGTCGGCGACCGGCCAGCGGCGCGGCAAAGTAAACCGCTGCCATCGTAAACGCGCGCATTGCGCTCGGCTTCATCCCGGTGGACATCACGTACAGAAAAAGGCACGGGATCAGTACCCAGCCCCAGCGCGGGCGGGACATCCCGGTCAATTTAAGCCCGGCAATAAGAATCGCGGCCATCACACCGACATGCAGTCCGGAAATCGCAAAGATATGCATAATTCCGGTCTGGCAGAAAACCTGATACAGCTCCGGCGGAATGGCCTTGCGGTATCCCAATAGAAGCGCATGAAGCAACTGGACTTGAACCGGAAAGGCCTCAATGCCGGATCGGAGAATTTCAGCCGCCCGGCGGCGGGCTTTATAACAGCTGTTGAGAAATGAGGCCGGCGCTTCATGAAGTCTGTCGGCACCGCCCGCCGCAACACTGAAAAAACCGCAGACGTCACGCGGTTTTTCGTAACCGGTGTATCGTCCTCGCAACCGCCACTGTTCGCCGTACCGAACGCCGGATTCTGGATTTTCCAAATAGACCTGAATCATCGCATCAGATATCTGATGGGCTTCTCCATAGAGAACGGCTTCCGTGCGGAATAAAAAGGAGACGCGTCCGTCCTCATCAGAAACTACCGGGTCGTCTGCGACGGCACCGGTCAGTTCCTGTTCAGGGGAACTCACCTCGGCGACACGTAGTGCGGCTCGTGAGGCGGAGGGCATCGCTTCCATTGAGCCGTACGCGGCGGCCAGCAAAACGCAGGCGGCATACATCAGCGGGGCGGTACGAGTTGTTGACAGATTCCATCCGGCAAAGGCCAGAAGCAGGGCGGCCGCACCGAGCAGTAGCAGCGGAGACCCTCCACCCCAGCGCTGAAGACCCAGTCCGGCCGTTACAGACAGGGCAATCCCGACCAGCGGGCGGCGTACCTGTTGAGCCACGGTCATTCGAAGTATCTCTCATCTTCAGGGTCGAAGCACATTCAACTTGGGCTGCTGCGGAAGATCGAGTCCGCCCGGCACCGTTTTTCCGGCTTTTTCCGCTTCACGTCTATTAATGGCTTCAATCGCCTTGCGGGTCTCCGCGCCGACCAGCCGGTCGGCAAACGAACGGAAATCAACGCTTTCACGCACCAGATCGAGCCCGGGATCTCTCAGCCACAGAGACACCACGCTTCCACCAAAAAGACTGGAGGCCTGCCCCATGAAGATCACGGCTTTCCCCGGCTGATTCTGCTGGGCATAGCAAAGAGCGAGCGTCTTATAGTATTCCGGTGCCGGATCTAGGCGAACCAGCTCCAGAAAATATGGAACCGCCCGTTCATAGTCCCCTTGCTTAAAGTAAATCGACCCGCAACCGATTAACGCATCTTTATTCTTATCATCAATCTCAAGCATCCGCGTAAAAAGCACCAGCGCTGCATCGATATTTCCCAACCCCCCCTGTCCGTCCGCGGCGATGGAAAGAACCGCCAGATTGCTCGGTTGATCGAGAAGAATCCGGTTTGCAAGAATCAATCCGGCATCGGTCTGCCCGCCGGACTGTAGCGCAATCAGCAAGTCCATCTGCAAATCCGGCTGTTGACTGTTTTGATTCAGAAGCCGGATGCAGAGCGGAATGGCCTCCGCGAACATTTCTTTTTTCATGTAGATATCAAGCAACAGCTTTTGCGCACGCTGATGATCCGGCGAACTCTGTAACGCCAGACTCAGTTGTTGAATTGCCTCGTCATCCATGCCTCGCCGGCTGAGAGCCTCCGCAGAACGGAAACTTCTCTCCGCCCGTTCCCATTGATCCAGATACTGCTGAATCCCCGCCGCATCTATGACCTGTTTTTGTGCGCCGGAAAGCTCGGCCGTGGAATCAGATACTTTTTGCATCAAAAGCGCGTTGGTTTCCCACTGCTGCTGCTTTTTTTCAGATGGCTCCGCCAGACGTGTCAGCACCAATTTCAGCACAAAAAAACCCCCGACCAGCAACAGCACGATCAAACCCGCCCGCAAGAGAAGCAGCGCAAGCGTCCAGCTACTGGCGCGATTACTGGTTTCGCGTCGTTGCGCGGGACTGTGTTTTGACGTGCGGCGAGTCTGCTGTGCCCCCGGTACAGCAGAATATTCATCCAGTGAAGTATCGTCGGCATAGCGGGAATAAAAGCTCTGTTCCGGCTCCGGACGGGATTTGATTTCAGGCGACGGTTTGTTTTTTTTTCGAAAAAATTTCATGATTCCA
>JAQUXG010000179.1 GCA_028692515.1 Kiritimatiellales bacterium
CGGCTTCACGAAAGTTTTGCCAAAGCGATTGCCGAATATAATTACAACGGAGTCTATCGCGGCGTTTATCCCATTAAAGTAAATCAGCAGCAGCAAGTGGTTGAGGAAATCTGCGGTTTCGGCGCGAGCTACCATCACGGGCTGGAAGCCGGTAGCAAGGCCGAGCTGATCGCCGCTATGTCGTTCCTTCAGGATCCTGAAGCCTATCTGATTTGCAACGGCTACAAAGACGAGGAGTTCATTGATCTTGGACTGCACGCCCTCAAGATGGGGCTGCGTTGTGTTTTTGTCATTGAGATGCCCTCCGAGCTGGAGTTGATTCTCGAGCGCTCTAAGGTGCTGGGTATTCAGCCGATCCTTGGCGTGCGCATGAAACTTTCGACGCAGGCCAGCGGACACTGGACGGAGTCGGGCGGCGAGCGTAGCGTTTTTGGCCTCAACACCGCTCAGGTGATCGACGTCGTTGACCGCCTGCGCAAGGAAAATCTGCTCGACTGCCTCAAGCTGCTTCATTATCACCTTGGTTCTCAGATTCCCAACATCCGCGACATTCGCGAGGCGGTCAAAGAAGGTTGCCGGATTTATACCGGTCTGGTTGAAGAAGGCGCAACCATGGGCGTGATCGACTTCGGCGGAGGGTTGGCTGTCGACTACGACGGTTCACATACGAACTTCACCAGCAGTTGCAATTACAGTACCGCCGAATACTGCTCGGCGCTGGTGGAAGAGGTGATGAGTATTCTGGACGAAAGCAACACGCCGCATCCGGATATCGTTACTGAATCAGGCCGCGCCACCGTTGCCTATTACTCCATCCTGCTTTTCAATGTTCTCGATGTCAGCCGCTTCGAAACCCACGCGCTGCCGGAAAAACTGCCGGAGGATGCACATGAACTGCTGGTCAACCTGATGGGAGCCTTCACAACGCTGACGGCTAAAAACATGCAGGAGTGCTATCACGACGCAGTTTATTACCGCGACGAAATCCATGAGCTGTTCAAACGCGGTGGCTTCTCTCTGCGCGACCGCGCACTGGCCGGACAGATCTTCTGGCACATTCTCACCCGCATTTCTGTGCTGACTCGCGGTATGCGCTACGTGCCGGACGAATTTGAAAATCTTACCAGTGCGCTGGCCGATGTTTATTACTGCAACTTCAGTCTCTTCCAGTCTTTGCCCGACTCGTGGGCGATTGATCAGCTTTTCCCGATTCTGCCGATCCATCGCCTCAATGAAAAACCGACGCAGGAAGCGATTCTCGCCGACATCACCTGCGACTGCGACGGAAAGATCGACCACTTCATTGATCAGCGCGACGTCAAACACACGCTTCCGCTGCATACGCTCAAAGACACCGAGGACTACATCCTTGGCGTATTCCTCGTCGGTGCCTATCAGGAAACGCTCGGCGATCTGCACAACCTGCTCGGCGACACCAACGTCGTCAGCGTCCGCATTGATGCCGACGGACAGATTCACTACGCCCGCGAAATCGAAGGCGACTCCGTTTCCGACGTACTGAGCTATGTCGAATATGAGACGAAGGAAATGGTGCGTCGTGTGCGTGAAATGTCCGAAAACGCCGTCAAGGCCGGACGCATGACCGCCAAAGAGCGGCGCGCTGTCATGGATGCCTACGAAAACGGTCTGCGCGGCTACACCTACTTTGAGAGAGAAAATTAACAAAAAGTCGAAGCACGAATGCCGAAATTTGAAACAAATCCCAAATCATAATTTTTGAATTTTCCAAACATTGGAAATTTTAGTTTGTTTCGGATTTCGAAATTCGAATTTAGAGATTACCGGAGGTTGTGATGGGAAAAGTTTTGATTATCGGAGCAGGGGGAGTCAGCGGCGTAGTGGTTCACAAATGTGCGCAGCATCCGGAGGTTTTTGAAGAAATCGTGCTGGCCAGCCGCACGAAGTCTAAGTGCGACGCCATTGCCGCGCAGCTCAAGCGTCCGATCAAAACCGCGCAGGTCGATGCCGACAACGTGCCCGAACTCGTCGCGCTCATTAAGCAGGAAAAGCCCGATCTCGTTCTCAACGTCGCATTGCCGTATCAGGATCTGCACATCATGGATGCCTGCCTCGAAACCGGCGTCAACTATCTCGACACCGCCAACTACGAACCGCAGGACACCGCCAGGTTTGAATACAGCTGGCAGTGGGCTTATCAGGAACGTTTCAAAAAAGCGGGCATCCTCGCGCAGCTCGGTTCCGGCTTTGACCCCGGCGTCACCAGCGTCTTTTGCACCTATATCCAGAAACATTACCTCGATGAAATTCACACCATCGACATCATCGACGTCAACGCCGGCGACCACGGCTATCCCTTCGCCACCAACTTCAACCCGGAAATCAACATCCGTGAAGTCACCGCCAAAGGCCGCTACTGGGAAAAAGGTGAATGGATCGAAACTGCGCCGCTTTCCGTAAAACATCCGTTCAACGTTCCGGAAAACATCGGCAATCCAAACATTTACCTGATGTATCACGAAGAACTCGAATCGCTCGCCAAACACATTCCGCATCTGAAACGTGCCCGCTTCTGGATGAGTTTTGGCGACAGCTATCTCAAACATCTCGAAGTGCTCGGCAACGTCGGCATGACCCGCATTGACGAAGTCGAATTCAACGGACAGAAAATTGTTCCGTTGCAGTTCCTGCGTGCACTGCTTCCTGATCCCGCCAGCCTCGGCCCGCGCACCAAAGGCAAAACGTGGATCGGCTGTCAGGTCACCGGTCTGAAAAACGGCGAAAAGAAAACCGTCACCATCTACAACACCTGCGACCATCAGGAATGTTATGCCGAAGTGCAGTCGCAGGCTATCTCTTACACCACCGGCGTGCCCGCCATGATCGGCGCCAAGCTCATCATGAGCGGCATCTGGAAAGGTCAGGGCGTCTTCAACATGGAGCAGCAGGATCCCGATCCCTTCATGGACGAACTCAACCGCTGCGGCCTGCCGTGGAAAGTCGTCGAAGGCGCGGTTGCCGATCTGGGATAACCCGTTTCTATTTCTTCTCTATCAGTATTTGCAACAGTTGCTCAATTCGCTTGAGCGATTTTTGTTGTTCGGATAGTTGTATCGCGATGGATGCAACTGTTGAAAGGGTGGCTGCCACTAAGATCAATACTACTACTGTTACATCCATTTGATTCCTTATTTTTGCGACAGTCTGTTCGGCAGAATGATTTGCCAAAATTCCGAAAACCGGACTGGTTCTAGCAGGGCGGAGCAGGGAGATCAATTCTTTCCAACCATTGGAAACTCTCCGTGTCTCCGTGGCCTCTGTGGTGAAGATTTTTCCAATCCTTGGAAAACGGCTCACTCGGAGAGTTCGCCCCACCTTTTTCGGCAGCGTTTGAAGGTAGGGCAGTTTATCCGGCCATAGCCTTCCTCCTTCGCTGAAGCTTCGGCGGGACAGGTTGGCGACGACTGATGTTTCGCGCCGCGCGTTTGGCGGCAGGGAAAGGAAATTTGTGGAGCCTGAAAAACAAATCCCCCCCCCCTTTTTTTTTCCAGTCATCGAAGGCTCTGTCATCGATCTTGGCTAAGTCGGCACCGGTTCTATTAGTCTTTCGAAAGCTGCTCGATCATGTCCCGCAGAGTGGTTGGATCGCCGGACGTTCCAACCTGTTTTTGAATGCTACGTATCCGAGGTTCAATCGAAGCAAGGTTCTTTTCTACGTTCATTATGGCAGTCCTCGTATCGTCGCCCTTGGACTGGAGGACGGATACATCGAATGCCAAATCGAACAGGATTTGCTTCATTTCGGAAACCTGATTTTTTAGAGAGGTATCATCATTGGCAACTTTTATTCCGACAAGTAGATGAGAGACCCAGCAGATCCAGGCAATTATGAAAACCCGATACAGAAGCGCTGGAACTTTCTTCATATTATTTATCCTCTAAAGATTTTAATGCATCCGTAAAACGGAAAATAGACCGTTGCCACGCGGCGCTCAAGCCAAAAGAATTTCCAGTGGTTGGAAGAGTTTTTTCCAATCATTGGAAACCTTCGCGACCTTCGTTTCCTTCTGTTTGAACATCTTCCATCCCGTGCTATAGTCGCCAGCCATGAGAGAGGTTACAAAGCTTCCGCTGGGGTGTCTGGCTGCGATTCTGATCGCCATTGCGGTTTGGGTCGGCGTGCAGTTTATTCTGGTTCCTTCATTGGAAAAGGATGCGAACCGGCAGGGTCATAAACTGAAGGACTACACCAACCGGCTCTTTTACGGACGATAATTTTAACCACGGAACACACGGAATACACTGAAGGCGTGCAGTTTTTTATTGTGCCTGATGTTCAGGTTATATTTCCGTGTTTTCTGTGTA
>JAQUXG010000180.1 GCA_028692515.1 Kiritimatiellales bacterium
GATGTGACGGGCACGGATAAAAAGCTGGGGCACGACTGTTATGTGGTGGCCGTGCCGCGCGGCGATAATCGCCTGCTGCTTTGGATCGAAAAGGAAACCGGCCGGCTGTTTGGTGCTAAAGAGGAGACGCCAGACGGTAAACTGCTGAAAGAGATCAAGGTGGTCAGCGTCAAAGAGTTCGGCGATATCTGGATGGTGAAAGACGTCGATATTTTCCGCCCGGCAGAAAAAGGCCGCACTTCTCTGCGCATCGATAACGTCGAGGCTGTGGAACAGCCTTAAACGATCGTGGGGAAAGAGTGGCGGGAGCGACGGGACTCGAACCCGCAACATCCAGCGTGACAGGCTGGCACTCTAACCATTGAGCTACGCCCCCGCAAGAAAGAGACAAGGAGAATAGTCAGCAGACCTTGTATTTCAAGCGTAAACTGAGATAACTTCACCACCGCCGGAAAATGCGGCGCAGATGCAAAAAAATGAACGGGATTTTTTCACGATGAAAGAGCGTTTTGGACTTTATATGGTAATGACCCAGCCGGTTGCGGGCTATGAATCCTGCGCCCGGGCGGCTGTAAATTGCGGCCTGCGCTACGTTCAGTTGCGCATGAAAAACGCCTCGCGCACCGAGATCCTGGCCGAAGCCCGCAAGGTTCGCGCCGTCACCGCCGGCACACAGACCCTTTTTATCATGAACGATGATGTCGAACTCGCCTGGGCCTCCGACGCCGACGGCGTTCATCTTGGGCAAAGCGATATGCCGCTCGACGAGGCACGCAAGCTCTGGACTGCGCCGGGAAAAATCTTCGGTCTATCCACGCACAACGAAGAGCAGGAACTGGCCGCGCGGGCTTTGAAGCCCGATTATATCGGGGTCGGCCCCGTTTTTCCGACACCGACCAAAGCGATTGCTGATCCGGCGCTCGGAATTGAGCGTACCGGAAACATCATCAAAAACTCACCGCTCTCCTGCGTTGCGCTCGGCGGGCTCGACGAAACCAACCTCGCCGCCGTGCTGAAAGCCGGCGCAGTCAATTTTTGTGCCGTCCGCGCCATTATGCAAAGCCCGGAGCCGGAAAAAGTGATCCGTACACTTCAGCAGATCGGCAACCCCGAAGGCTGAGTTTCCAAACCTTGGAAACTTTTCTTCCAAACCTTGGAAAAAATCAGATAGGCTCCCCGAAGTTTTCAGGAGAATTGAATATGAAACTCAAAGCCGCCGTACTTGTATCCGTTCTTTTTGCGCTCACCGCCGCGCCGCGCGCGGCGGAGTCCTATACCAACGCCTACGACGCGATCACGCTGTTCACGAAAGTACTCGAAGAGGTGCACCGCAGTTATGTGAACACCAATGAGGCCGGTTATGACTCGCTGATCCGCCACGCGATGACCGGCATGCTTCAGGATCTCGATCCCTACAGCCAGTTCATGGATAAAGACACGTATCAGGATATGAAGGACGACACGGAGGGGCGCTTCAGCGGTGTCGGACTGGTCATCAGCATGAAAGACGGACTGCTGACGGTCGTCGCACCCATGGAAGACACGCCGGCGTTCCGCGCCGGGATTCTCTCCGGCGACGTGATTACCGAGATCGCCGGCAAGGAAACCCGCGAAATGTCGCTCTCCGATGCCGTGAAGCTAATGCGCGGCGAAGCGGGAACCGAGGTGAAGTTGAAATCGGTCCGGCCGACAACGCATGAGACCAAGGAATATACCATCGTGCGCGAGGAGATCTCTATTGCCAGCGTGAAGGACGCAAAACTGCTCGAGGACCGCATCGGATATATCCGGATCACCCAGTTCAATGAGCCGACGGCGGATGACCTGAAAGCAGAGCTGAAAAAGCTGTCCGCCCAGAACATGCAAGCGCTGGTGCTTGACCTGCGTGGGAATCCCGGCGGACTGCTGACCTCCGCCGCCGGTGTGGCCGAGCTGTTTCTCCCGCGCGGTGATCTGATCGTGTTCACCAAAGGGCGCACAGAAACTCAGGATCAGCAAACGTTCAAGTCGTCCGGCATCACGCACTACTCCGATTTTCCAATGGTGATTCTGGTGAACGGCGGCAGCGCAAGCGCCTCAGAGATTGTTTCCGGCGCGCTGCAGGATCACAAGCGTGCGGCGCTGGTTGGCGAAAAGACCTTTGGCAAGGGCTGCGTGCAAAGCGTTCTTCCGATGGAGGACGGGGCGGCGATCAAGCTAACAACGGCCTTGTACTACACGCCGAGCGAGCGGGTGATTCAGGACCACGGGCTGGAGCCAGATGTAAAAGTGGAAATGAATCCCGAAGACCTCTTCAAGATCCGTCTGAAGCAGGCACAGCAGGATGGAGAAGCAGATAAAAGCCTGCCGGTTGACCCGGAAGTCCGCGATATTCAGCTCGATTATGCCATCGGCACACTCAAGGGCATGATGATTCAGAAGGAACGAATGAAGTGATTCTACTCGGCATAGAAACCTCGTGTGACGAAACCGCCGCCGCCGTGCTGGTTGACGGCGCGGTGCGCTCCAACATCATTTACTCACAGATCGCTAAACACGCCCCATATGGTGGAGTCGTGCCGGAAATCGCCTCGCGCGATCACGTCAAAAAACTGCCGGGAATCATTAAAGAGGCCCTGCACAATGCACACTGCCCCTATGACAAGCTCGGCGGCATCGCGGTGACCTACGGCCCCGGCCTGGCCAGCTCTCTTCTGATCGGCTATTCCGCCGCGCGCGCGCTGAGCCAGAGACTGGACATTCCGCTGACCGGCGTGCATCACCACGAAGGCCACATCTATTCGGTTTTCCTCAGCGAAAATCAGCCCGTGCTCGATGGCGCCTTCCCCATGATGGTGCTGCTCGTTTCCGGCGGCGACACCAAGCTGGTCTACATGAAAGCGCCCGGACACTATGAAATTGTCGGCCAGACCATTGATGATGCGGCGGGCGAAGCGCTCGACAAAGGCGCGCTGCTGCTCGGCCTCGGTTATCCCGGCGGGCCGGTCATCCAACGCACCGCAGAAGGCGGAAATCCGCACGCCGTGCGATTCCCGCGCGGGCTCGACAATGTGGGCGGCGAGTGGAAATACGATTTCGACCGCAAGCTCTGCTTCAGTTTCAGCGGACTCAAAACCGCCCTGCTCTATCACGTGCAAAAAAATCCTGAGATCATACGCGATGAATCTGCGAAGCGGGATTTGATTGCCAGCTATCAAGAAGCCGTCGCCGATGCGCTGGCTGTGCGCGTTGAACGCGCACTCGAAAAATACGATTGCGCCTCCTTCGCCTGCGCGGGCGGCGTATCGCTCAACAAGGTTCTGCGCGAAAAACTCGGAACCTTGTCCAGAAAATGCCGGATTCCTTTGAAGCTTTCCTCGCCGAGGCTCTGCACAGATAACGCCGCCATGATTGCCGGGGCGGCCTATATCAAGTGGTCGGCCGGGAATCCGTTTGTAACGCCGGAAGACGTAAACCCCAATCTGAGGCTGGAAAATTGGAGCGGGTGAACGGATTCGAACCGTCGACAATCACGTTGGCAACGTGATGCTCTACCAACTGAGCTACACCCGCGTTAGAAGGCCGACGATTATGCGAATTCGAAAACCCAATGCAAGCCGGAATTTAAAAATTTGCCGCTGTTCTCTCTTCGCGGTTCGTGGTTTCCTTCTTTCGGTATGATTACGCAGGAAAAATGGGAAAAACTTTACGAGCGGATGGCCAAACTGGGCCTCCGCGAAGAGGAGCTGTCGGAGAACTTTATCCGCGGCTCCGGCTCCGGCGGGCAGAAAATCAACAAAACCTCATCCTGCGTCCAGCTGCGCCACGCCCCTTCCGGCATTGAAATCAAATGTCAGTCCTCCCGCCTGCAGAGTTCAAACCGTTTTTTTGCCCGCCGCGATCTCTGCGACAAGCTCGAAGAAAAAGTCCTCGGCATCAAAAGCCAGAAGAAGCAGGAGCAGGAAAAGGTCCGCCGACAGAAACGCCGCCGCTCACGCCGCGCCAAAAACAAAATGCTCGATTCAAAACACAAACAGTCTGAGAAGAAGGCCTTTAGGAAAAAGGTGGGGGAGGAATAATCACGTCTGTGCTCACGATCGTGAGCACGAACGTGACGGCTGATATGAATACAACCGAAAAACTCAACCTGCTGACCGCGATCTTCCAAGGGTTGGAAGTCAACTGCGTTGCGGCACAGCGCTTCGCGTCACGCGATCATGGTTTTTTCCAACCATTGGAAAAATCCGATCACGCAAAGCCAAAAGTTTGCGTCGCCTTTTCCGGCGGCGTAGACAGCACCTTTCTGCTGGCTTCCGCTGTCCGTGCGCTCGGCGCG
>JAQUXG010000181.1 GCA_028692515.1 Kiritimatiellales bacterium
CTCCAGTTCATCCTCTTTATGAATCAGAGGAGACGTTCCCAAGGCGGCAGAAAGCGTTTTCAGCGCGGCCTCTTTTTCAGCAGTATCAAAAAACACCACCCGCTCGGGTGAAAGAATGCGGCTCAGCATGCCCATCGCCGGAGACACAGAGGCAGGCGCGGCAGAGGTTCCGATCCGGCGATTCACCCAGCCTTCAATATCCCCGCGCTTAAAGCGCCAGGTGGTACCAAGTTTGCCGCCTGGAAGCTGTCCTTTTTGCGCCCAGTCATAGACTGTGCGTTCCGAAACACGCAGATACTCTGCAACCTCTTCAATCGTCATGATCTCATGGTTCATGCAAACAGCCTCCGGTTGAAAAGCCCGTAGTGTATGCGATATATTCCATAGTTTGCAATCAGATAGCACCAAAAACTTGTATTGCGTTCAAAAATGTTGCCTCGGCAAACGCCTCGACAGAAACCCCGCGCAGCTCCGCCACCGCCCGCGCAACGTGAATCAAATTGGCCGGTTCATTCGGCAACTCGCAACCGGCAGGAGGAAAATCCGGTGAATCGGTTTCAATTAAAAGCCGGGCGGCCGGAACCGCCGCCGCAGATGCCCGAACCCGCTTCGCGTTCGGATTCGTCACGTTGCCGCAAAATGAAAACCAGCAGTTCAGTTCGATCAGTTCCGGAATCAGCTCCGGCGCGCCGCCAAACGCGTGCAGCAAAACGCGCGGCGCGGGATGTTCACGTAGAATTTCAATCAGCCTGCCCCAGGCTTTCACGCAATGCACCGCGATCGGACGGTTCAGCTCGCACGCCAGATCCAGATGCGCCGCAAAACTCGCCTCCTGCTCCGCACGGTTCGTAAATTTTTCTTGGAAATCCAACCCCGTCTCACCGATTCCAACCATTGGAAAATCGAGTAGCAATTTTTCCAAACGTTGGAAACGTTCTCTCCAATTGCAGCCGCGATCCATGATCGCGGACTCCGGCGGGGTCACGGCCCCCGCCCTACAACCCACAAACCACGGATGGATTCCAATCATTGAATAAATGGCCTCCGATTTTTCCAAACCTTGGAAAAATTCATCTTCTTTTTTCAAAGGTTTGGAAAAATCGAGGCAGACTGCAATTTTTTCAACGCCCGCCGCGGCCGCGCGCAGCATCACGTTTCCAAGATCTGGAAACAGCGCATCATCCTGAAGATGACAATGGGCATCGAATAATTTCATGGGGTGAATCTTTAGACAGGATTACCGGATCGACAAGATTTTATATGTTCCATCCTGTAATCCTGTCTAACGTGTTAATTCCTCATACTGGAAACAGGTGGTGATATGATCATTCACCATACCAACGGATTGCATGAAGGCGTAACAAATCGTCGACCCGAATAACCCCCACTTCGCCAGCTCACACCCCTTTCGATCAAGTTTTACAAAAATCAGCACAAACCTGTCAAACGCCTGCATGTGGGTGTTTTTATCAACACCCATACAATATATTGTGTTTTTTACTTGCCGTCTCCTCCGATCTGAGCGAATAAATATGACTTAGCCGATAGAATTACTAACCAATAACTAATAAACGAGACGCTGATGAAACTAAAAATAGATCTTTCCCGAGACAGTCTCATGACTGAATTCGGACTAAAAACCCTCGAAGACCGCTACATGCTCCCCTCCGAAAAAAGTCCGCAGGAAGCGTTCGCCCGCGCCGCCGCCGCCTTTTCGGACGACGACGCTATGGCTCAGCGGATTTATGACTATGCCAGCATGCTCTGGTTTATGTTCTCCACCCCCATTTTGACCAACGGCGGCACCAATCGCGGCCTGCCGATCTCCTGCTTCCTGAACTACGTCCCCGACAGCCGAGGCGGAATCACCGGCCACTACACCGAAACGGCGTGGCTCTCCTCGTTCGGCGGCGGCGTCGGCGGCTACTGGGGCGACGTACGTGCCAGCGGTACAAAAACCTCGCACGGCTCCGAATCGACCGGCGTAATTCCTTTTCTGAAAGTGGTCGATGCTGAAATGCTCGCCTTCAGTCAAGGCGTCACCCGGCGCGGTTCCTACGCCGCCTACCTGCCGGTCGATCATCCGGAAATCGAAGAGTTTCTTGACGTGCGCAAACCGACCGGCGGCGACGTGAACCGCAAGTCGACCAATCTGCATCACGGCGTCGTGCTCACCGAAGAGTTCATGAACCTCATTGATCAGGCAACCCGTATTCCCGGCTTCGACGACAGCATGGCGCTGATCGATCCGCACACCAAAGAGGTAAAGAAAACCGTCTCCGCCAAAACCATCTGGGTAAAACTCATTCAGAACCGTATCGAAACCGGCGAGCCCTACATCCTGTTCGACAAAACCGTCAACGACGCCCTGCCCGAGTTCCAGAAAAAGCTCGGCCTCAAAGTTCATCAGTCCAACCTCTGCAGCGAAATCACGCTGCCGACCAACGAAGAGCGCACCGCCGTCTGCTGCCTCAGCTCCGTCAATCTCGAAACCTACGACGAGTGGAAAGATCATCCGCAGTTTATCCCCGATCTCATCCGCTTTCTCGACAACGTCATTCAGTCGTTCATCGACAACGCCCCGGACGCCATCGGGCGGGCGCGGTTCAGCGCGCAGCGCGAACGCAGCATCGGGCTCGGCGCCATGGGCTTTCACGCCTACCTGCAGGCGCACAGCATTCCGTTCGAAAGTGCCGTCGCCAAGGGACTCAATCTGAAAATCTTCCAGCACATCAAAGAGCAGGCGCTGACTGCGACGAAGCAGCTCGCCGCCGAGCGCGGCGAGTGCCCCGACGGCGAAGGATACGGTGTACGCAACGCCCATCTGCTTTCCATTGCCCCCAACGCCAGCAGCTCCATCATCTGCGGCAACACCAGCCCGTCCATTGAACCCTTCCGCGCCAACGCCTTCACGCAGAAAACCAAGAGCGGTTCCGCGCTCATGAAAAATAAATATCTCGAAGAGGTGCTCGAACGCTACGGACAGAATAATTCCGAGGTTTGGAAATCCGTTATCACCCACGGCGGAAGCGCGCAGCAGCTCGACTTCCTCACCGACTGGGAACGCGACGTCTTTAAAACCGCGCTCGAAATCGACCAGCGCTGGGTCATCGAATTCGCCGGTGACCGCCAGCAGTTCGTCTGTCAGTCACAAAGCGTCAATCTCTTTTTCCCGGCGCAGGTCAGTAAACAGGAACTTCACAACTGTCATATGCTCGCATGGAAAAAAGGACTCAAGAGTCTCTACTACGTCCGCAGCGAAGCCATCAAACGGGCCGACGTGGTGTCCGACAAAAAAGTCCGCGCGACCATCCTCGACTACGACAAAGAAAGCACCTGCCTCGCCTGTGAAGGATGAGAGTGAAAGATGAATTATGAAAGATGAAGTATGAAATCGGTATCATCTTCATTACGCGTTACGAATTACGAATTATAGGAGCTCCCATGCCTTTACTTGAAGAAAGAACCTACTACAAACCGTTTGAATACGACTGGGCGTTTGAAGCCTACAAAATGCAGCAGCAGATGCATTGGATTCCCGACGAGGTAAATCTCGCCGACGACCTGAAGGACTTCAGCGAAAACATTTCGCAGAAGGACAAAAACCTGCTGCTCAATATTTTTAAATTCTTCACGCAGGCCGACGTCGATGTCGCGGGCGGCTACGCCACCCTCTTCCTGCCGACCTTCAAGGTGCCGGAAATCCGCATGATGCTCAGCGCCTTCGCCGCCATGGAAGCGGTCCATCAAGACGCCTACTCGCTCCTGCTCGAAACGCTCGGCCTCGGCGACGACGAATACACCGTTTTCATGCAAATCGCCGAAATGAAGGAAAAGCACGAATACCTGCTCAACTTCAATATGGACACGCCCTTCGACATGGCTAAAACCATGGCTGTCTACAGCGCCTTCACCGAAGGCATTCAGCTCTTCAGCAGCTTCGCCATTCTCATGAACTTCCCGCGCTTCAACAAAATGAAAGGCATGGGCCAGATCGTCACCTGGTCCATTCGCGACGAAAGCCTGCACGTGGAATCGATGGCCATGCTCTTCAAAGCCTTCATCAAAGAGCACCCGGAGCTCTGGACCGACAAGCTCAAATACGAAATCTACTGCGCCGCCGAACGTTCGGTGGAACTCGAAGACGGCTTCATCGACATCGCCTTTGAACTCGGAGCCGTGGAAGGGCTCACCGCCGCCGAAGTCAAAGCCTACATCCGCAACATCGCCAACCAGCGGCTCGCCGGAATCGGCAGGAAAGGCATCTACCCCGAAAAAGAAAACCCGCTGCCTTGGCTCGACAACA
>JAQUXG010000182.1 GCA_028692515.1 Kiritimatiellales bacterium
GCGTCGCGCCGGCATCAATTGCGTTCTCGACCAGCTCCTTCATTACCGAAGCGGGCCGCTCGATCACCTCTCCCGCTGCGATCTTATTGATCACATGATCCGGAAGCATCTGGATGTGCTGATTCACGGGCCGCACATTAGAGACTTTTTCCAATGTTTGGAAGCCATTGCATGGCGGCTTGCTCATTTTTTCCAGACATTGGAATTTTTGAATTCCGGTTTTCCAATGGTTGGAAAATGCGGCAGAATGACGGACTTTCAAAAGGATTAAACAATGAAAATGATTAAAGGCACCC
This sequence comes from Kiritimatiellales bacterium, assembly GCA_028692515.1. Classification (GTDB taxonomy): domain Bacteria; phylum Verrucomicrobiota; class Kiritimatiellia; order Kiritimatiellales; family Tichowtungiaceae; genus Tichowtungia. Next base: position 297 of record JAQUXG010000182.1, read on the forward strand.
TGCCCTGCGGCACAACCAGCCCGAGCCCGGAGATCCGTTGCTGGATTCCCGACCATAACCCTGAAAAAACCGGCCTTATTATTTTCCCGGGAGGCGGATATAGCACGCTCGCGGATCACGAAGGCGCAGGATATGCGGAATACTTTTCGAAACAGGGAATCGCCTGTTTTGTGGTGACCTATCGGCTGGGCACACAGGATTTCCGCCATCCGGCGATGCTGGAGGATGCCTTGGCCGCGATATATACGATCCGCTCCAAAGCCGCCGAGTTCGGAATTGATCCGCATAAGCTGGGCGTGTTGGGTTCTTCCGCTGGCGGACATCTGGCGGCCTGCTCTCTGGTTTTATGGAATCAGTATTCGTGCGAAATTCCGCTGCGTCCGGATTTCGGAATTCTCTGCTATCCGGTGATTTCCAGCGGAGAACATACACATGGGGGGTCTTTCCGGAATCTACTGGGAGAAACCCCGGATCCGGCGTTGCTGAAGCAGCTTTCCTGCGAAAAACAGGTTTCTCCGGAAACCCCGCCCTGCTTTATCTGGCATACGTCGGATGATCCTGTGGTTCCCGTAAAAAACAGCCTGCTGTTTGCCTCCGCTCTGAGCCGGAATAAGGTTCCTTTCGAGCTGCATATTTATCCTCATGGCCGACACGGTCTCGGCCTGACAGCGCCGTTCGACTGGGCCGCTGATTGCCTCCGCTGGCTGGGTGCTCTTTAATCCGCTACTTGGCGAGGAGCTGTTTGACGGCTGCTTCGGTGAGGAAGCCGGCGGGGCCGGCGGCTTTTTTAAGCGCGGCGACGGTTTCAGCGGCAGTGGCCTTCGGGTTGTGCTGCATGTAGAGCGCGGCGACATGCGAGACGTAGGCTGTGGCAACCGACGTTCCCTGCGAACCGCCCGCCGAGCCGGGTGCGACGAGATCAACAAAGTCTCCGCGGTTGGAGTAGTCCGCATACTGATCGCCATTCGCGGCGGCGACACCGGTGACGCCGGGATAGGCCGCCGGGTATATGGGCTTCCCTGTGTTTTCGTTGCCAACGGCTGCAAAAACCGGACGGCCCTGATCCAGGACGTATTGCACGGCACTTTCTATAAACCGGCTCGGTGTGTCAGATCCCCAGCTAAGGCTGACGGGGCCGCGACTTTTTTCGACGGCGTAGGTCATGGCGTTCATGAGCGTAAAGCTGTCGGCAGAGCCATCGTCACCGAAGGCTTTGATGGCGACGACAGAGGCGCCTTCGCCGACCGGCGTGGCATAGGGGTCGAGAAGTCCGGCGGCGAGCCGCGCCATGAGCGTGCCGTGGCCGACGGTGTCAGCGGTGAGTGGCGAATTGGGATTCGTCGCATCAAAAGAGCTGATGACGGCGCGGTTGAGGTTGTCGTCGGCGAGCAGGCCGGAGTCGAGAATTGAGACCGCGAACGGGCTGTCGCCGGACGGGGCGTTCCATTGTCCCGGAACAGAGGGCGTTCCGCCGCCGGGAAGCAGTCCGGGCAGGTTGACCACATAATTGGGCTCGGCGAGTGCAATGCTGGGTTCGTTTCCGAGCTGGTTGACCAGATCAATGACGTTGGCTCCTTCGGGCAGGAGGATGCGGTAGATGCCGAGTTTCTGGTTGGCTTCGATGATGGTTCCGCCGGTGCGGGCGAGGAAGGCGCGCAGGTTTTCAATGGAGGCGCCGGCCCCGAAGCCAACGAGGATTTCGCGGGTCATATAGCGGAATTTACCGTCAAAAGAGGTTTCGATGCGGCGGGCCGGATGCAAGGGCTGAACCGATCCGGAGAACCCTTTGCGAAACACCCGAATGCCGGTGAGACGGGTGAGGTCCCCGAGCGGGCCGGGGTCGCGCCGCCAGTCGAGCAGGTAGTCGTAGGGAACAAGCAGTTGATCGAGAACGTTTTCGATGTCCTCGCCACGGCAGGAGCCGGTGATGGATTTCTGCGCGGACGGATCGATCTGCACGTCCACCCCGGCGGCGGCGAAGCGTTCGAGGAGTTGTGGAAGCGGTTCGTTCTGTGCGGTGAGCCAGAGGCGGTTCTGGTCGAGCCGGAATTCGGCCACCTCGCTTTGCGCGCAAAATGCGCAGAGGAAAATTGTTAGAATAGCGGTTTTTATGCGGTTGAGCATGCGTTGAACGTAGCAGTTCGCCGGAGAGATAGCAATCAATGCCGTGATGACGCAGTTTGACTAAACCGCAAGCGGGGCGTACAATCTCGACGCTATGAGATGCTCAATATTCAGCCGTTTTATGATAACCGCCGCGCTGGCCGCTGCGGGCGTAGCGGTTATTGCGGACGATCTGGATGCGGCGCTTGAAGCACAACGGAAAAAAGCACAGCACCGGATTTATTCGGAGCCGGCTCTTCTGGAGGATCGGAATCTTACGGTGCCGCAAGCAAAGACGGAAGAGGAACAGGCTCTTGATAAAAAACTCCGGGAAATGGATTCGCGCGCCGATGCTCCCAGCGGTTCTCCAGACCCGTCCATGTTGCGCCCGGTGGCTCAAACGATGCCGGTTCGCCCGACTGAACCCGCAAACTGGCTGACGCCGGCTATGCTGGATGACTCGGCGGCTGTCGAGCTGCCCGACAATAAGGACGGCTGGCTAGTCGATGAAATGGAACGGCAGAAAGAAAAAAAGGATCTGGCCGCTCTGGTGGAAGAACAGAAAACTGCCGACAATCTTTTGCACGAAAAAATGCAGGAACAAAGCACCTTGTCGGAAATCAATCTCTTAAACCAGTATCAACCTGCTCCCCGGAACATCGGCAGCTTTAACGAGCGGGTTCCCTCTTCGTCCGGCTCTTCTTTCGTGGTTCCGGAAAGCGACGTCTCCTTTTCACAACCCTCTCTTCTTCCGGAATCGAGAAAACCGCCGGAGACTCCCCCTCTGTTTTCTCTGCAGGAAGCCAGAACTTCTTCACCGCTGAGTCAGGATCCCCTCCAGCAAAATAAAAGTACCTGGTCTGGACCATCTCCGTTCAGCCCGTCGTCTTCCAGCTTTTCGCCAGGACGGGAAGCCCCTGCGCCGGTTACATTATCTCCGTTGCAAAGGATTAAAAACTCGTCCCCCATTAATAAAGCAGACCCGTTCGCGGACGATCCTATGCCGCAATTCAAGAACAGTATCTGGGATTGAGGCTATTTGTCCCCGTCCAGATTCAGCATCATTTTATATGACTCATTGGCTCGCTGAATTTTCTGGTATTGCAGCTGGAAGTTTTGGAGGTCTTCTTCGAGTGACCCCTCCTGGCTGTAGAGAAGCTCGATCGCATGCTCTGAGGCGCGCAAGGCCTGCTCATACTCTCCGAGTATATAATGGGCTTCGGCCAGCGTATTCCAGCCCGGCGGCAAGAGGGGGGCCGACAAAATGGTCTCGCGGGCATAGCGCAACGCCAGTTGGCCGTTTTTCATTTCGCCGCCGGTGGCATAAATCCACGCCAGATTGTTATTCAGCACCGGAATATTCGGATATTTGTCACACAGCGGACGCAGCATATTCGCGGCCTCTTTATACCGCTTCATCTGAATATAAAGTGTGCCGAGACGAAACTGAACCGTCTCATTTCCGGGATCTTTCTCCCACGCACTCAAATAGGCCTGCTCCGCTTCTTTATATCCGCCTTCACTTGCATACTGCAACCCCGCATCCATCAGCGCGGCAACCCGATCGGCCTCGTTGCTGCCGGCAGACGCGATGGACGGGGGCGGGGTTGCGCTCTGAGGGGCGGGTTGCTCCGGAGCCTCTTGCGCCCGCACGGAAACCGCCAACGAAATCAAAAGCTGGGTTAGAAAGATTTTTTGCATTGAGCCCTCACATTTTTTTAACGGTCACCTGCACCGCGGCCGGTTCTATTTTTTCAATCTGCAGGCCGGATGGCAGATCGACCCGCACAGAAACTTCGTAGTCCGCCGGTTCAGTCAATTCGGTACAGTCCACATACGTATAAACATCTTGCGGATTCAACTCCTCAATCCGCTGCGGACTGC
>JAQUXG010000183.1 GCA_028692515.1 Kiritimatiellales bacterium
TAATCGTCGAGGTCGATGGACGAATTGTGCTGGATGCCAGTTATTCTCCGGCATGGACAGGAAAGCTTACGGGTTGGGAAAGTGATTCTCCGGATAGCGGTAAATTTTTTATCGGCAAAAGTGACACGGCGATTATCTATGGCGACTGGATTCGTCTCAGCAAGGGGCGTGTGGTCTCGATCAACGTGCTGGTCGGTGAAATTCCGGGGGGATACTTTAGTAGCTATCTGTGGATGGAACAGGAAGGTGAACCCTATAGAAAAATCAATGGGGCCGGTGGAGTCCGTTCTGTGCTTCCATTTTTCAAAATGGCGGAAATTCCGGAAGGCCTGAAGCAGCAGATGAATGTCCGCCCCGATGATGGTACCTTTGACGGATCCGTTTTTGGCGCGGGACGCTGAGTCGGCACCTATTTGAATTTACAGGGACGCTTTCCGGAGCTCTAATGGCGCCTGCGGGACCAAGGTGTCGGAGAATTCTGCCGAGCGGGTGCAGGTGCCGATTGATCGAAACCAGCAGTGAGATATCTTGGAGCAAAGACTGTTACGCCGGGCGAGCTCAAGACACAGCTTGCGGCTGAGTTGGAGGTGATCCGAATATTTGTGTCTTTCTCCGGATCGACCAGGATGTACCTTGTCGAGTGACCAAAAAGGTAAGGAACGACTGTTCTGTAGCTGGGGTAATAAACCTATCGGGCAGTCTCAATACTAAAGTTGAATTATGCCGATCAGAAAATTTAGCAAAAAAAAAGGTGTGGTGCGCGGTCGTTCGCTGGCATTCATCATCACGGTTTCTGTTCATGTGCTGCTCCTCGTTGTGGCGGGATCCTATGTTGCCTTGAACGTGCTTCAGCGCGAAGAGCCCCGCTTTGAGGGGAAGCAGATCACCCGTCCGAAAATGAAACTCCAAAAACTCCAGGTGCCCGTTAAGATAAAGCAAATTCGCCAGCCGAAGTTCAGCCAATCGATGGTCGAGCCGCCCAAAAGAGCCTCCATGGATTTTAAAATGCCGGCGATGGGCGGCATCAAAGGAGGTATGGGTTCACTGGGCGGCGGAGGCCTTGGCAGCCTTGGTTTCGGCATACGTTTTGAATCGCTGTTCGGCGGTTCGGAATCTCTGGGAAACGAGCTGGTCGGCACGCTTTACGATTTGAAGCAAACCCCGTCGGGTGAATCGACGGACATGACTTCGACCAAATATTGTGAGGTGATCCGGGAGTTTACAAAAACGTGGAACGAAAGAATGCTCAACAGGTCGTTTTATCAGGCACCGCAAAAAAAACACGCGATTTCTGTCGTCATGCCGCACATGCCTGCCGATGCCGCGCCGGAGGCGTTCGGGGTGGAAGGCATCATTGAACCCAGACGGTGGGCGATTCTCTACAAAGGTGAGATTAAAGCGCCGGAAACGGGACTCTATCGTTTCAGCGGCCTTGCGGACGATGTGTTGATTGTCAATGTCGGTGGACGAATTGTACTGGATGCCAGTTATTCTCCTGCATGGACAGGAAAACTGACGAATTGGGAAAGTGATTCTCCGGATAGTGGTAAATTTTCAATCAGAAGTGGCACGCCTATTATCTATGGCGACTGGATTCGTCTTAGCAAGGGTCGTGTGGTTTCGATCGACGTGCTGGTCGGTGAAATTCCGGGAGGGGGGTTCGTTTGCTATCTGTGGGTTGAGCAGGAAGGCGAACCCTATAGAAAAATCACTGTCCCGAAGGATTCCCGTTGGGAAGGTGGAGTCCGTTCCGTGCTTCCATTTTTCAAAATGACGGAAATTCCGGACGGCCTGAAGCAGCAGATGAATGTCCGCCCCGATGATGGTACCTTTGACGGACCCGTTTTTGGCGCGGGGCTCTGAGCCAACACCTGTCTGAAAAATGTTCTGAAGGTTGCACTCTTTTCTAATTGCCGCAACGCAGTTTCTTCCAACGCTTGGAAATTCGTGCCGATTCGTGCTATTCGTGATCACTGAATTTTACGGGAGAGAATCGATGAATCAGACCTGGTTGAAACTGCAGAACGGCAGTGATGTGCGCGGAGTTGCTCTGGAGGGTGTTGAGGGCGAGGCGGTGAATCTGACGCCGGAGATTGTTCGCCCGATCGGCTTTGCCTTTGCGCAGTGGCTTTCCGAAAAGAAGGGCGTTCCGGTTTCTCAGCTTAAAGTGGCCGTCGGTCACGATTCCCGCCTTTCAGCCGACATGATCAAGACCGCGGTTTTCCAAGGTTTGGAAAAAGCCGGTTGCTCTGAAATCGCCGACAGCGGCCTTTCCTCAACCCCGGCCATGTTCATGGCGACTGTTTTTGAAAACCACGCGTTCGACGGCTCGATCATGCTGACCGCCAGCCACCTGCCATTCAACCGCAACGGCCTCAAGTTTTTTACCCGCGCCGGCGGACTCGAAAAGGCCGACATCAAGAAAATCCTGACGATCGCCACTAAAACCGGAATGTTCGAAGCATCTGCGCCTTCCACCCGAGCGGAGCGAGAGAGGCCCCGCGAATGCAGGGCAGTGACCGAAGGGAGCGGCAACGTTCGGAAAATCAATCTGATGGACGACTACGCCGCGTCGCTGGTTTCCAATATCCGGAAAGGCGCGGGGCAGAGCGATACGCCGCTGGCCGGACTGAAAATCGTCGTCGATGCCGGAAACGGAGCGGGCGGCTACTTCGTCGATAAGGTGCTCAAGCCGCTTGGCGCCGACACCACCGGCAGCCAGTTTCTTGAGCCGGACGGTTCGTTCCCGAACCACATTCCCAATCCGGAAGAAAAAGAGGCGATGGATGCGATCATCGCTGCCGTCAAAAACAACAAGGCCGACCTCGGAATTATTTTCGACACGGATGTGGATCGCGCCGGCGCCGTTGATAAAAACGGCAAGCCGATCAACCGCAACCGCTTTATCGCGCTGATGTCCACCATCGTGCTCGAAGAACATCCGGGGACAGTTATCGTGACCGATTCGGTGACCTCGACCGGGCTGAAATACTGGATCGAAGAAAAACTCGGCGGCGTTCACTGTCGTTTCAAACGCGGCTATAAAAATGTGATCAACGAATCGATCCGGCTCAACGGAGAAGGTAAGGAATCGTGGCTGGCAATGGAGACTTCCGGACACGGTGCGCTGAAGGAAAATTATTTTCTTGATGACGGCGCTTACCAGATCGCCAAGATTCTAATCAAAGCCGCGCAGCTCCATGCTGCCGGCCGCGGCGGCGTGGACGTGCTGGTCGCCGGCTTGCCTGAACCGGCCGAAGCCAAAGAATACCGCGCGAAAATCAAGACGCCGGATTTCGGGCCGTACGGCGATGCTCTTCTCAAAAAGTTCGAGCAGTTTGTGGCGGACGAGCCGGGCTGGTCGGCTACACCGAATAACTTTGAAGGCGTTCACGTCACCGTCGATGCTGCGCACGGCAACGGCTGGGCGCTGCTGCGCAAGTCACTCCATGATCCGGTTCTGCCGCTGAACATCGAAAGCGAGGAAGCGGGTGGAGTGGCTAAAATCGCCGCCCGCATGCAGGCGTTCCTGTCGCAGTTCGACCAGCTCGACCTGCCGGACATGTAGACGAGGTTTCCAGCTTCGTCTACGATTAATGAAAATTGCATTTTCGCCGGTCAAGGCGGGCCCCGCCGGGGACGAACAACGCCGTCTCCGGTTAAACGTTTGCAACCGCCAGAATCCAGAGAACGAGCCCGTCGGGGGTAAATCGGTAGATTTTTTTGGTAATGTTCATGTGGAGTCTCCTCGTGAGTCCATGTAGGATACCGCGCAGTTTCCGGGAAGACAATTTTGCAAAAGAGGACTTTTGATGAATCGGACGGTTTTGGTGACAGGGGCGACGCGAGGGATCGGACGCGAGGCAGTGAAACAACTCTGCGCGCAGGGCTTTGCCGTTTTTGCCACTGGCCGCGACCGACAGTTGCTCAATGCACTGAAAACAGAGACCGGCTGTCTCGGCGAAATCTGTGACTTGTCCAAACCGGAAGCCGCCATCGAACTGTATGCACAGGCACAGGCCGCCCTTGGCCGGATTGATGTGTTGATTAACAACGCCGGTGTGAATCCCGGAAAAACTCCGATTACGGATGTTAGTCTCGATCAGCTGGATCTGTCGTATGCCATCAACTTCCGCTCGCCCTATCTGCTTTGTCGCGAAGCGCTCAAGGAAATGGGCGCACGAAAAAGAGGACACATTCTCAACGTGGTCAGCACGATCGCCCGCACCAGTGCGCCGAATTATTCAGCCTACTGTTCCCTTAAATACTCGCT
>JAQUXG010000184.1 GCA_028692515.1 Kiritimatiellales bacterium
GGCTCGCTCCACTGCGTCCCCATGCAGATTCCAAAGGGAGTTCTGGTATGAAAAAACTGAAAGTCGGGCTGGTTCAACAGTCGTGCTCTGCCGACCGCGAAGCCAACATGAAAAAGAGCATCGCCGCAATCCGCCGCTGCGCAAAGCAGGGTGCCAAGCTGGTGGCTCTGCAGGAACTCCATACCGGACTCTACTTCTGCCAGACGGAAGAGACCACGCAGTTTAATCTGGCCGAAACGATTCCAGGCCCCTCCACCAAGACCTTCGGCGCGCTGGCCAAAGAACTCGGCATCGTCATCGTCACCTCACTGTTTGAAAAACGCGCGCCGGGCCTTTATCACAATACCGCCGTCGTGCTCGATAGCGACGGCTCGATTGCAGGCAAGTACCGCAAAATGCACATTCCGGACGACCCCGGGTATTACGAAAAGTTTTATTTCACCCCCGGCGATCTCGGCTTCACGCCGATTAAAACGTCGGTCGGAATGCTCGGCGTGCTGGTCTGCTGGGATCAGTGGTATCCGGAAGCCGCGCGCCTGATGGCGATGGCCGGCGCGGACATTTTGATTTACCCAACCGCCATTGGCTGGGATCCGAACGATAAGGAAGGCGAAAAAGCGCGTCAGCGCGACGCATGGATCACGATTCAGCGCTCGCACGCCGTCGCCAACGGAATTCCGGTGTTAAGCATTAACCGAACCGGCTTCGAGGCGTCGCCCTGCGGCCACGGCGGCGCGCAGTTCTGGGGTTCCAGCTTTATCGCCGGATGCCAGGGCGAACTGCTGGCGCAGGCCGACACCGAGAAGGAAACTGAACTGGTCGTCGAGCTCGACCACAAGCGCAGTGAAGATGTTCGCCGCATCTGGCCGTTCCTGCGCGACCGCCGCATCGACGCCTACAGCGGACTCACCGCCCGCTTTTTGGACGAATCGTTATGACGCTGAAAGAATTCGGTTTTGCCCCGTGGTTTCAGGAACAGGCCGAGGCCTTTGTTTCCAAAGGTTGGAACGCGTACCGGATCACCGCCGTTCATAAAGGCTGGTGCGACATCAGCGACGGCGAAGAAACCCGTCCGGCGAAAACCACCGGCAAGTTGCGGCGCGAAGCCCGTAATACAAATGCTTACCTGACCGTCGGCGACTGGGTGATGGCCACCAATTTTGTCGAAGGCGACTTTGCGATGATCCACGCCGTGCTGGAACGGCAGAATACGCTTCGACGCAAGACGGCCGGCAAAGAGGTCAGCTACCAATTGATTGCGGCCAACATTGACACCGCGTTCGTTGTCCACACCTTGGACAAAGGGTATAACCTGCCGAAACTGGAGCGCTACCTTTCCATCGTCAATGAAAGCGGTATCACGCCGATCGTTCTGCTAACAAAAAAAGATCTGCTTTCCGCCAAGGAACTCAAAGAACGGCTGGCGGAAGTTTCCGCCCGCCTGCCGAATGTTCCGGCCTACGCCTTCAGCAACCTCACCGGTTCCGGACTGAAAACCGTGCAGAAGCTGTTCAAGAAAAGCAAAACCTACTGCCTGCTCGGACCATCGGGTGTCGGCAAAACCTCGCTGATCAACAGCCTGTTCGACGAAGAGGATTTGTATTTCACCCTGCCCGTCCGCGAAAGCGACGGTAAAGGAATCCACACCACAACATGGCGCGAGCTGATCGAGCTCGAAAACGGCGCACTGGTCATCGATACGCCCGGCATGCGCGAGCTCGGTCATCTAGACAGTTCGACCGGCATCAACGACACCTTCGAAGACATTCTCGCGCTCGAAGGCGGATGCCGCTTCCGCGACTGTGCCCATACGAAGACCAAAGGGTGCGCGATTGAGGCGGCCGTTGAGGCCGGAACGATCGATAAGGCGCGCTACGAAAACTTTATCCGCATGCGCAAGGAAGCCGCCACCGCCAAGCAATCCCTGCGGGAACAAGGCTGGAAAAACAAATAAGGTTCTCCCCTCGAATCTTAACGAATTCGCACTAGAGCATTTTTAGAAATATTGTAGCCGTTATTGTAGACGAGGCTTCCAGCCTCGTTCGGAAAATATACACGTGCCGCACATGCAAACGAGGCTGGAAGCCTCGTGTACGCAAAACTACCCAGAATTTGTACGGCTACAGTTCTTCTGAAATTGCTCTAAATGCATCTTTTCCCGCGGCGGGGTGGCCGCAGGCGGGGTGTGGGTTTTCCAATGTTTGGAAAATTTCTGACGGGATTACAGGATCGACCGGATGGAGAAATTAAAATCCTGTTCATCCTGTAATCCTGTCAAAAACTTCACATGAAGTTGAACTTAAACGCCCTACTGCATCAGCTGATCGAGGATTCCGTAATAATCCCCGATCGACTGAGCGGCCTTCTGCATCATCACCACGGCACCCCAGGTGAGAAGAAGGACAACGACGGTCCAGATGATTTTTCTGCGCAGACTCCAGTTCGGATGAATCCAGAAGAGCGGAATAGCCAGCGGACCGACGCAGAGCACGGCGGCCGTGATCCAGCCGGGCTTGAGATAAAAAGGCACCTTCTTTTTCCCTGTCAGGAACTGATTGCAGAAGCGGCAGAAAACCGCCTCGTCCTGAATTTCTTCCGCACAAAATGGACACTTTTTCATGGCAAAGGTTTACGCTTTTCTACCGTGTGCGACTATGATTTTTTCATCAACCGGTCGAAAAATTCCGGCACGGGAGCTTCAAAGGTCATGCGCTTCCCGTTGTGCGGATGATTAAATGCGATGGATCGGGAGTGCAGCGCCATACGTTCAAACTTTTTTCCCTTCAGACCGTACTTCGTGTCGCCGACCACCGGATGGCCGAGTTCAGCGAAGTGGACACGAATCTGATTTTTGCGGCCGGTCAGCAAGTTGATTTTCAGCTCGCTGAAAAGTTTGTTTTCGCGGATCACTTCGTACTGCGTCTCCGACCACTTTCCCTTCGTTTGATCGGTTGAAAAAACAAACTGATCTTCGTTCTCCGCCAGATAACTCGACAGCGTGCCCGACTTCTCCTTCAGCGATCCGTGGACGAGGGTTCGGTATTCTTTATCCACCTCTTTCCAATGATTTTTGATGTGCTGTTGCACCTCTTCGCTTTTGGCAAAAATCAGCAATCCGGAGGTTTCGCGATCGAGCCGGTGAACGACAAAGGCACGCAGGCGGGAACGCGCCGCCCCTTTGCGCAGGTAATCGGTCAGAATGCACTCGGCGGTTTGAAACTCATCGCGATGGAAACTCATCGTCAACAGACCCGGCTCTTTGTTGATCACGAGCAGGTCGCGATCTTCATAGATGATTTCCAGCCCGCGCGGACGGTGTTTACGCGGAGTTTTCATGACACGGCAAGAATTTTTCCAGATGAACCGGCGCGAAACGAAAATTTACCGCCCTGTTTTTTATCCATCAGCGCTGCGCCGATCGGCGACGAAGGGGTGATCACACTGACGGTTTTTTCGTCAAACTGCACTTCGGTTCCTCCGGCACAGGGAAGCAGGAAGCAGATCATTTTTTCTTTATCGAGCTCGGTTTCGATCAGTGCGCCGGGGCCGATCGCCAGACCGTCATAATGCGGGATCATGAAAGTACGAAGGGTTTCAAGATCGGCGACCAGCGCCTTAAACTGCAAAGCGTGGCCGCGCGCCAGATAGGACGACTCCAACCCGCAGGTGTCCCACTTGGTTTCGGCGCGCGCCTCGCCGTCGGTCGCGCCGGCGGAGGCCTGTTTATTGGCGCCCTGCTGACGACGCAGATCGTTTTCGAGCTCGGCAATCACAGCGCGCAATAGTGCGGTTTTATTCATATTTTCCAAACATTGGAAACCAACGCTACGTGTTTTTACAGAAGGAAACGAAGGATAACGAAGGTGCTTCAGAATGAACCCGTCTGTCCCGGAAATCTCTCCTTTGTTTCCTTCTGTTCAATATTCTAGGGATTTGTGTTTTCGAGCTCTAGGGTTTCGAGATTAATTTTGCGGTAGTAGCAGTCGCGCGGCTCGCCCTTTTCGTTCTTGGTGTGGCAGATGCCGCCGCGGTTCGGGCGGACAATGAACAGAAGCGAGTTCTGCTCGCAGTTGACGCGCGCTTCGATCAGTTCAAAGGTTTCGCCGGAGGTGAGGCCCTTAATCCACAACTCCTGACGCGAGGAACTCCAAAGAACCAGCATTTTGCGTTTCAGCGATTCTTCAAAGGCCAGCTGGTTGATGTAAGCGACCAGAATCACTTCCTGGGTGTCGGCGTTCTGCACCGCGACCGGAATAATGCCCTTGGTTCCG
>JAQUXG010000185.1 GCA_028692515.1 Kiritimatiellales bacterium
GGTTGGAGTTGACCATGATGGCTTCGTAGCCCATTTCGCGCAGCGCCTTGACGGTGTGCACGCAGGAATAGTCGAACTCAATTCCTTGACCGATACGGTTGGGGCCGGAGCCGAGAACGATGACGCTTTGTTTGTCCGTTTTGCGCGTTTCGTCGAGGTCGCCGTAGCAGGAGTAGAAGTAGGGCGTCGAGGCCTGAAACTCGCCTGCGCAGGTATCGACGAGGCTGTAGACCGGAATGATGCCGAGCTTTTTACGTAGCGCGCGGATGTCGTTGCCTTTGCCCGGACATTTGCGCAGGGCGCCGATCTGGTCGTCGGAGAAACCGTTCTTTTTGGCTTTCTTGAGCAGGTCGTAGTCGAGCTCTTTGGCATCAACGATTTCTTTTTCGATTTCGACGATCTGCAGGATCTGGTCGATGAACCACGGGTCGAGGCAGGTCATCTCCTGAATCTTTTTGATGGAGTAACCTTTTTTGAGCGCGGCTTTGATGGCGATGGTGCGCTCGGTACAGGTGGTGGTGAGATAGGTGTCGAGCTTGGCCATATCGAGTTTGGCTTCGGCTTTCAGGTCGAGACCGTCGACGCCGATTTCCAAGGATCGGAAGGCTTTCTGCAGCGACTCTTTGAAGTTGCGGCCGATGGCCATGGTTTCGCCGACGGACTTCATGCTGACGCCGAGTTTTGTGCTGGCGGACGGGAATTTTTCGAAGGTGAAGCGGGGGATCTTGGTGACGACGTAGTCAATCGACGGCTCGAAGCAGGCCGGGGTTTCTTTGGTGATGTCGTTGGCGAGTTCGTCGAGCGTGTAGCCGACGGCAAGCTTGGCGGCGAGCTTGGCGATGGGGAATCCGGTTGCTTTGGAGGCCAGCGCCGAGGAACGCGAAACGCGCGGGTTCATTTCGATGATGGCCATACGGCCGGTTTCGGGGTGGATGCAGAACTGTACGTTTGATCCGCCGGTTTCGACGCCGATGACGCGCAGTACTTTGAGCGAGGCGTCGCGCATGATCTGATATTCGCGATCGGTCAGTGTCTGGGTGGGAGCGACGGTGATGCTGTCGCCGGTATGGATGCCCATCGGATCCATGTTTTCAATGGCGCAGATGATGACGGCGTTATCTTTCTTGTCGCGCATCACTTCCATTTCGAATTCTTTCCAGCCGAAGACGGATTCTTCGAGCAGGACTTCGCTGGTGAGACTGGCTTTGAGCCCGCCTTCGGCGATTTCCATCAGCTCGTCCATATCGGCGGCGATTCCGCCGCCGGTTCCGCCGAGCGTAAAACTGGGGCGGACGATGATCGGAAAACTGAGTTCTTCTTCTGCAATCCTCCGGACCTGATCGAGACTGTGGACTTCAAAGCTTTTGAGCGTTTCGATGCCGGCTTCGGCCATCACTTTTTTGAAGAGGTCGCGTTCTTCACCGCGCATGATGGCGTCGTAGGTGGCGCCGATCATTTCGACGCCGTATTTTTCGAGCACGCCGTTTTTGACGAGCTTCATCGCGGTGTTGAGCGCGGTCTGTCCGCCGAGGGTCGGCAGAATGGCATCGGGGCGTTCTTTGATGATGATTTTTTCGACCGCTTCGGGGGTGATCGGCTCAATGTAGGTGCGATCCGCCGTGGCCGGGTCGGTCATGATGGTGGCGGGGTTGGAGTTGATGAGCGAAACTTTATATCCCTCTTCGCGCAGGGCTTTGCAGGCCTGAGTGCCGGAGTAGTCAAATTCGCAGGCCTGGCCGATAACGATGGGGCCGGAGCCGATGATCAGGATGTGGTGAATGTCAGTTCTTTTAGGCATAGTTTCCTCAACGCGATTCCAAAATTCGTGAGAGAATAGGGGAAGACGTCCCCTTTGCCAAACAAATGATGCGCATGCGGACGGAAATTTTGTCGCCTTTGAAAGAGTGGAGGGCGTTAGCGACGGACGAGCTTTTTGACGGCCCTTTCAATTCGCCGGATTCGCTGGCGATTCCGGTATTTTTTTGCCTTTTTCCGGAGAGATTTAAAATAGTGGAGGGTTTCCCGGCTTCTGCGCAGGCCGCAGGTATACTGAGCCCTGAGCTGTTCGAAAACCGGCGACCGGTCTATGTCCGCCCTTGCCAGCATACTTTCGCGGGCATTTTGACCGATTTGCTCCCGGAACGGGGCGTCGGATGCCAGTTTCTGCATCCAGGCGGCGGCGGATTCCGTATCGGCATCAGCCCAATATGCTTGAGGCCCCGTTGTAATGTCCTTGTATTCGGGGTGGGTCGCTTGTATCGGCACCATTCTGAAATCGACAAGACAGGCATTTTCGGAGGTTGTAAAATCCATATTACCGGACCATGCGGTGACAACAACCGGTTTGGCTTGTGCCATCATTTCCATAATGATGAGACCCAGTCCTTCGGCTCTGTGCAGTGATACAAGCGCGTCAGCACTGGCATACAATCGGAACAAATCGTCTGTGGACAGCATTTCTGTCAGCAGCAGAATGCGGGGGTCATCACCGATCAGCTGCGTGATTTTCAGCAGGGCACCGGTGTGCTCTTTGGACTCGCAGCCCTGATTGGTTTTTATAACCAGTCGAACGTCAGGGTTGTCGGGGAAGGCTTGTTTGAAGGCCGCAAGGGTTCCCCATGGATTTTTCCGCTCAACGTCGCTCATGATATCGAAGGCGCAGAGGAAGATAAAGGCATCCTGAGGAAGACCCAAACGGCTGCGATCCGGAGCAACCCGAGCCCCGACCGGGATACTCTGCGGGAAATACACAACTGGTTTGTCCGGAAGGTTTTTTTGGATGATTTCCTGAATATATTTTGTCGGAGCCAGAATGCAGTCCATTGCGCGGAGACAGTCAACCCATTCCTGAGGGAGAACCGGCAGTTCCCAGAATGGAACGATCACGTTAAGTCGATTGTTCAAGGGTATTTTTGGCCATTGAGTTAGCAGCAGGCGTTTTAACTCCAGTGGATTAAAGTGAAAAAGATTAATGTCGAACGGCCAGTAATCCGGACGTTTTTCACATCGAGCCGCGAATTCCTGATTTTGTCCGGTTCGGGGACCCTTTGTGTCGAGATCACGACAGATTACCGGGAGACCCTTCTTCAGCATAATCCGGAGAGTATTGCGTGCCGCTTCGCCCAGACCAAAATTTCCGGACAGAAATCCGATCAAGTGAAATCCGGCGGATGCAGGCGGCATAGTTATTCCCATTCGATGGTGGAAGGTGGTTTGGAGGAGATATCGTAGCAGACGCGGTTGACGCCTTTGACTTCGTTAATGATGCGGCTGGAAATGGAGTCGAGCACTTCGTAGGGCAGTTTGTACCAGTCGGCGGTCATGCCGTCGCGGCTTTCGACGGCGCGTACGGCGACGACGTTTTCATAAGTGCGGTCGTCGCCCATGACGCCGACGGTCTGGATCGGAAGCAGGACGGCGAAGTACTGCCAGACATCGAGATGGTTTTCCATTTTTAAAATTTCTTCGCGGACGCGCAGGTCGGCTTGTTGGAGAACTGCGATGCGCTCGGGAGTGATGTCACCGATGATGCGCACGGCGAGGCCGGGGCCGGGGAAGGGCTGGCGGTCGACGACATAGCTCGGCAGTCCGAGCTCGCGGCCGACTTCGCGGACTTCGTCTTTAAAGAGTTCACGCAGCGGTTCGATCAGGTCGAATTTCAGGTCGGCGGGGAGTCCGCCGACGTTGTGGTGGCTCTTGATGGTGGCCGACGGGCCGCCGATCGGCGAGACGCTTTCAATGACGTCGGGGTAAAGAGTTCCCTGTGCGAGGTATTTTACCTTGCCCGCAAAGCCGCGCGCTTTTTCGGCGAAAACATCAATGAAGATTTTTCCGATGATTTTGCGTTTTTTCTCGGGATCACTGACGCCTGCGAGTTCTTTCAGGAACAGCTCGCCTTTGTGCGCGACGGTGAGGTCGATGCCGAAGGCATCGCCGAAGAGTTTTTCGATTTCTTCGGTTTCGCGATGCCGCATGAGGCCGTTGTCGACATAGACGCAGTGGAGTTGCGGGCCGATGGCTTTGTGGAGCAGGGCGGCCACGACGGAGGAATCGACACCGCCGGAGAGGCCGAGCAGGACGTGATCGGTGCCGACTTTGGCACGGATCGTGGAAATGTTATCTTCGATAAATTTGCTCATCTTCCAGTCACCGGAGCAACCGCAGATCTGATAGGCGAAGTTGCCGAGCATTTCTGCGCCTTGCGGGGTGTGAACAACTTCCGGGTGGAACTG
>JAQUXG010000186.1 GCA_028692515.1 Kiritimatiellales bacterium
GGTGCTGGTCGACGAAACCGACGTGCTCGAATCGGGCATCGAAATTATCGCCCGCCCGCCCGGCAAAAAACTTCAGACCATTTCGCTCCTTTCCGGGGGCGAACGCACCATGACCGCCGTCGCGCTTCTGTTTGCGCTCTTTAAAGTCAAGCCGAGCCCCTTCTGCGTGCTCGACGAAATGGACGCCGCGCTCGACGAAGCCAACGTCAGCCGGTTCGTCAAAATGGTCAAAGGCTTCCTGACGCAGTCGCAGTTCGTTCTGATTACGCACAGCCGCCAGACCATCTCGGCGGCCGACGTCATCTACGGTGTCACCATGCCCGTTCGCGGCGTCTCGCGCACCATGTCGATGAAGTTCTCCGACTACCAAGACTCCGACGCCGCGAAAGCGTAAGTTTCCAATCCATGGAAAAATTTGATTTTCAGGCCGACCGGGCGCTTAATTCCGACCTGTTGAAAGGCGGTGCGTTATGGCAAAGAAATCTTTTCCGCTAGCGAAAGTTTATACGCTGCTGGAGCCGGGGCCGGTTACGCTGGTGACGACTTCCCGTAACGGCAAGCCCAACGTGATGACGATGTCGTGGCACACAATGCTCGATTTTGAGCCCCCGCTGCTGGGCTGTGTGATCAGCGGCAGCGTTTCCTCCGGGGCGCTGCTTAAAACCCGCGAGTGCGTGATCAACATTCCGACGGTAGAGATTGCGGAACAAGTCGTCGGATGCGGCAACACGTCGGGTGCGACCACTGACAAATTTCAAAAATTCGGACTGACACCCCTGCCCGCCTCGCTGGTCAACGCGCCACTGATCAAGGAGTGCTACGCCTGCCTCGAGTGCCGAGTGACGGATACCCGAATGGTGAATAAATACGGCTTTTTCGTTCTGGAAGTTGTAAAAGCATGGATTGATCCGGCGGTGAAAAATCCACGGACAATTCATCATCTCGGGCGCGGAAACTTCGCAGTCGATGGCGAACGGATCAAGCTGAAATCCCGGATGAAGTAATCCGCGCCCGATTGTATAAAAATCACAGAAAAAATGACGTAATATATTGCCTATAAATTGATTGCAGTTTTTTATTCCCACACTTTTAAAAGTATGGGAATAAACGCCCGGTTTTCATGAAATGGCAACTGAAGTGGTAATGGTTGGCTCTGTGTGTTAAGCTCCCGTCTTCATTGATTGAAATTTTTCCAAGGTTTGGATTATGAGCGAAAAGTGGATCATCGTCAGCGGGGCGCGCGAGCATAACCTGAAGAACATCACGGTGCGCATCCCGCGCAACAAGCTGACCGTTATTACCGGGCTGAGCGGCTCGGGAAAATCGTCGCTCGCCTTCGACACGCTTTATGCCGAGGGGCAGCGCAAATACGTCGAAAGTCTCTCGGCCTACGCCCGCCAATTTCTCGAGCAGATGCAGAAACCGGACGTCGATACGATCGAAGGACTTTCGCCCGCCATTTCGATTGAGCAACGCACGGCCGGGTCCAATCCGCGCTCCATCGTCGCCACGACGACCGAAATCCACGATTACCTGCGTCTGCTTTTTCCAAGCATTGGAAAAGTCCACTGCCCCTCCTGCGGCAAACCGATTCAGCGGCAGAGTGCCGAGAATATCACCGAACAGCTTTTGCAGATTCCGGCCAAAACCAAAGTAATGCTGCTCGCGCCGCTGGTACGCGGACGCAAAGGCAAACACGAGGAAATCTTCGCATCGATCAAGCGGCAGGGTTTTGTACGCGTCCGCGTAAACGGCGAGCTGTGCGAGCTCGACGCAGTTCCCGATCTCGATAAAAACAAAAAGCATACGATCGAAGCGGTGATCGACCGGCTGGTGATTGATCCCGCCGGACGAAGCCGCATCAACGACTCGGTCGAGCTGGCGCTGTCCACCGGCGAAGGGCTGATGATCGCGATGATTCAGAACGGCGATCAATGGACCGACCGACTCTACTCTGAAAAGAACGCCTGCCTCGACTGCAACATCAGTTTCGAGTCCTTCACGCCAAAACATTTTTCGTTCAACAGTCCGTACGGCGCCTGTCAGACCTGTCACGGCCTCGGAAATCTGTTGACCTTCGACGAGGAGCTGGTTGTTCCGGATGAAACGCTTCCGCTCGAAGAATGCGTTCATCCGTGGCGGCGCGGCGGACGCCGCGCCATCATCTATCACAAAAAACTGCTGGCCGCCGTCGCAGAGAACTACGGCATCTCGCTCCGCACGCCATTCAACGAACTGCCGACCTCGTTTAAAAAAATTCTCTTCTACGGCTCGGGCGACGAATCGATCAGTTACTATCTGCGCCGTCATAAAGTACACAAACCGTTTGAAGGACTCATCCCGAATCTTCAGCGGAGCTACACCGATTCCGAGAGTGAATTCAATCAGGCGCGTTTGCGCGCCTATATGGGCAATCAGCGCTGTCCCGCCTGTAACGGCGCGCGCCTGCGGCCGGAAACACTGGCCTGCACCGTCGGCGGAAAAAATATTTATGAAATCTGCACGCTCTCGATCGAACGCGCACAAAACTTTTTCCAAACCTTGGACCCGAAGCAAAGCGAGAGTGCTTTTGGTACTCCAAAAGAAGTGATCGACAGGGAGCGGCAACTTTCCAAAGAAGAGGCGCGTATCGCCCGCGATATTCTGAAGGAAATTCAGGCGCGCCTCGGATTCATGATGGATGTCGGGCTCGATTATCTGACGCTCGACCGCGAGAGCGGCACGCTCTCCGGCGGCGAAGCGCAACGCATCCGGCTGGCGACGCAGATCGGCTCGCGGCTAACCGGTGTGCTCTACGTGCTCGACGAACCGAGCATCGGATTGCATCAGCGCGATAACGACCGTTTGCTCGCCACGCTTAAAGAGCTGCGCGATCTCGGCAACACGGTGGTCGTGGTCGAGCACGACGAGCAGACAATCCGCGAAGCCGATTATGTGATCGACCTTGGCCCCGGCGCGGGCGTCCACGGCGGCGAAATCACCTTTTGCGGAACACCCGCTCAGCTCCTCAAAGCCAAGAACTCGCTGACAGCGCAATACATGCGGCGAGAAATTGAAATCGAAACGCCGGAAAAACGGACAAAGGCCTCCGCCGGATTCATCGAAATTCGCGGGGCGTCTGAAAACAATCTGAAGAACGTGAATGTAAAAATTCCGCTAGGCCTGCTCACCTGCGTGACCGGCGTTTCGGGTTCCGGCAAAAGTACGCTCGTTGATGACGTATTGCGCCGCGCGCTCTACCGCCGCTTTTTCGGCTCGAAGGAACGCCCCGGCAAACACAAGGAGCTGCTCGGCGTTGAGAATATCGACAAGGTGATTGTGATCGACCAGTCGCCGATCGGCCGCACGCCGCGCAGCAATCCGGTGACCTACACCGGCGCGTTTTCGATTATCCGCGATCTGTTTGCGCAACTGCCCGCCTCTAAAGTGCGCGGCTACGCGCCGGGGCGCTTCAGTTTTAACGTGAAAGGTGGACGGTGCGAACACTGTCAGGGCGACGGGCTGCTGAAGATCGAAATGCACTTCCTGCCGGATGTATACGTCACCTGCCCGCAATGCGCAGGAAAACGCTATAACCGCGAAACACTCGAAGTGCATTACGGCGGAAAAAACATCGCCGAAGTGCTCGCCATGACCATTAACGAAGCGTGCGACTTTTTTTCATCCATTCCCGGCGTGGAGCGCAAACTGCGTACGCTCAAAGATGTCGGCTTGGGTTATCTTCGCCTCGGGCAGTCCGCCACGACGCTCTCCGGCGGCGAAGCCCAACGCATTAAACTTTCCGCCGAGCTGAGCAAGAGGGCAACCGGAAAAACGCTCTACATTCTCGACGAGCCGACCACCGGACTGCATTTTGCCGACGTTCATAAGCTGATTGAGGTGCTGGAAACACTGCGCGACGGCGGCAATACGGTTCTGGTGATTGAGCATAACCTCGACGTGATCAAACGGGCCGACTGGCTGATCGATCTCGGGCCCGAAGGCGGAGAGCGCGGCGGAAAAATCGTCGTCGCCGGAACGCCCGAAAAAGTTGCTAAAACCGCAACGTCCTATACCGGCAACTATCTGGCGGAAATGCTTCCGTCGTAAAAATCAAACCGCAGACAGAAACGCGGCGGTTTTTTTGAAGCAGCGGAGCAGGCGATCCGTTTTAACCGGAAGCACGTCGATAAATTTATCGAGGATGCCGCGTTCGAGAACCAGCCGCTTCGAGGAGTCGTAGC
>JAQUXG010000187.1 GCA_028692515.1 Kiritimatiellales bacterium
GCGCCAGTTCGAGAATATTCTGCGCGTTGGCCATCTGCTCGTGTTCCTGCTGAACCGCGAGTTCGTCGTCTTCGGAGAGCTTGGCTTCTTCGACTTCTTTGATGCGCCACGCCAGCACATCGATCTGTTCGGCTAGCCCGGAGTCGTCGACGTTTGAGAGTTCCTGAAACCGTTTTTCCAAACCTTGGAAAACTTTGTATTTGTCCCGGTAGGCGGCACGTTCTTCGCCGAGGTGGCCGAAGGCGTCGAGGATATCCATCTGCGCGTCGGTTTTAAGGAGTGACTGATGGTCGTAGGGCCCGTGCATGTCGACCAGTACGTCGCCCAGCGCTTTGAGAACGGGCAGGGTGACCGGCGAGTCGTTGACGATATTTTTTGAGCTGCTTTCGGTGATGGTGCGGCGGATGACGAGCATGCCGTCTTCGCAAGGAGGCAAACCGACCGCTTCGAGCGCGGCGTTGACGTCTGTTGGGTCGGCCAGTTCAAAAACCGCCTCGATGCCGCAGGAGGTTTCGCCGGTGCGGATCATACTTTTGTCGGCCCGTTCGCCGAGCAGCAGGCGCAGCGCGCCGATTAAAAGCGATTTGCCCGCGCCGGTTTCGCCGGTAATAACCGTCAGACCGCGCTCAAAAGAGACGGAAACGCTGTCGACCAGCGCGAGATTACGGATGTTCATACGGCTCAGCATGTTGCCGCGCATCTTTTCAGAAGTAGCCTTTTCCCGCAAGCGGGAAAGGGGCTATTGGAGTACTGGAGTCCTGGAAGTTTGGAGTTTTTCCAAACACTCCATTTTTCCTGCAATCCAGTACTCCGTTCTTCTTTAGCTGGTCGTGCCGATGAGCTGAAGGAATTCGGTGGGGGTGGCCATCTGCGAGCGGAAGCTTCCGTGCATGGCGGAGGTGATCATCTTGGAGTTCTGTTTTTCCACCCCGCGCATCATCATGCAGAGGTGCTGGGCTTCGATCACTACACCGACGCCCTGCGCGCCGACTTTGTCCATCAGGACATGGGCGATCTGGTTGGTGAGACGTTCCTGAATCTGGAGGCGGCGGGCGTACATATCGACCACGCGGGCCAGTTTGCTGACGCCGATGACCTTCTTGTTCGGAATATAGCCGATGTGGCATTTGCCGATGAACGGAAGCATGTGGTGCTCGCACAGGCTGTAGAGCTCAATGTCCTTCACGATGATCATGTGATTGTCTTCGGCGGTGAAGAAGGCGTCGTTCAGAACCTCATCGATATTTTGGCGATAGCCCTTCGTTAAAAACTTATACGACTCTTCGACCCGTTTTGGCGTGTCTTTGAGTCCTTCGCGGTCGGGGTCTTCACCGATTTCTTTGAGCAGGTTATAGAATAGTTTTTGCATGTGTTTTTCCTTTTTTTAAAAACAGGATTAAAGCGGCCAGTGCGGCGATAAGACCTGCCGGATAGCCGATGGCGGTGCTTAAGTTGAAGCCTTCCGGTGCAATCAGAATATAGGTGGTGCAAACTGCCGTCATGAAGATCGCCGGCAGGGTGGCGATCCAGTGGCTTTTGCCGCGTTGGATCATGTACATGCCGCTCATCCAGAGAACGATGGTGGCGAGTGCCTGATTCGAAAAACCGAAGTAGCGCCAGATGACGCCGAAGTTCATGCGGGTAATGCCCCAGGCGGCGATAAACAGCGGCAGGGTGATGATCAGGCGATGGATGATCGGCTTCTGGCTGAATTTCGCGAAGTCCGCAATAATCAGCCGTGCGCTGCGGAAGGCGGTGTCGCCGGAGGTGATCGGGCAGGCAACGACACCGAGAATAGCGAGCGCACCGCCGACTTTACCCATCCATGAGTTGCAGATTTCTTTGACGGCCCACGCGGCATTGTTGCCGTGCTCGGCCATTGCATTGTTAAGCCCCTCGGGGCCGCCGAAAAAGCTCATGGCGGCGGCCGCCCAGATGAGCGCAATGATTCCTTCGGCAATCATGGCGCCGTAGAAGATGCGACGGCCTTGTCGTTCGTTGGAAATGCAGCGCGCCATCATCGGGGATTGTGTGGCGTGGAATCCGGAGATGGCCCCGCAGGCGATCGTAATGAAGAGTAGCGGATAGAGCGGATATTTTCCGGGCTCGCTGTGCAGGTTGTGCAGGGTCTGGAGTGTCAGCTCGGGAATGGGCGCTTTCAGCACGAACATGGCAACCATCAGGCCGCTGGCCATGATGAGCAGAACCGCACCGAACAGCGGATAGATTTTTCCGATGATTTTATCGATCGGCAGCAGGGTGGCCAGAATGTAGTAGGCGAAGATAAGGATCAGCCAGAAATCGTCTACCGCAAGGGTCTTGAAGGAAATAAATTCTCCGGTCAGTCCGGTCAGAATTTTTGCCGGTCCAAGAATAAAGACCACGCCGACCAGAAGAAGCAGAATCACGGAAAAGGCGCGCATGAACTGTTTGAATCCGTTGCCGAGATAAATGCCGACGACTTCGGGAATGCTGATGCCGTTGTGTCGGCAGGAGAGCATGCCGGAAAAATAGTCGTGAACCGCGCCGGCAAAAATAGAACCGAAGACAATCCAAAGAAATGCCGCCGGGCCGTACATGGCTCCCAGAATGGCTCCGAAAATCGGGCCGAGCCCCGCAATGTTCAAAAACTGAACCATGAAAATCCGCCACTCGGGCATCACGACATAATCGACGCCGTCCGCCATTTTTTGCGCGGGAGTTTCCGCTGTTTCGTCAATGCCGAACCACTTCTCGACCAGTCGGCCGTAGACGAAATAGCCGGCGATCAGCGCGAATAGCGAAAGGATAAAGGTAATCATGGCGCGGACTCTATCAACTTCCCGTGAAGCGGGAAACAATGAAAACGAGGCTGAATCCGGCCAGGAAGAGGATGCCGATCCAGCTCAGGATGCGCATCGCTTTGCCGGGGCGGTCGGCGACGGGCATGAAATCCGCAGTGACAATCCGGTAGTTGATGACGGCAAAGACCGGCGCGGCCAGGAACGAGAGAATCATCGCCACGTTGAGCAGGGTTTTCAGGCTGTTCCTGTAGCGGCCGACCACCAGAAGGGAGAGCAGGGCCGTGATCACGATGACTGAAAAATAGAGCGGTTTGAAGCGGTCTTTCCACGCCGGAACCATCCGCTGCAGCGATGCAGCCAGCGCGCGCGGATAGCCGTCGACACAGGTGACCGACGTGCTGAACATGGTGATGAAAGCCGCCAGCGCGACGACCGGGCGGATCCATCCGCCGAGCGCGCGGGTGTAAAGCTGAACAAACTGTTTGGCGAAACCTGCGCCTCCCTGAAAAATCTCACCCGAACCGAACATCACCAGTGCGCCGAGCGACAGGAAGACGACCGCCAGCACGGCGGTGGTGATGTAGCCGATATGAAAATCAATTCGCGCCTCGCGCACGGTCGCCGCGTGGCCGGTTTCCGCTTTACGCTCCATCATCCAGAGCGATGTCCATGCCGAGAGTTCGATCGGCGCGGGCATCCAGCCCATCAGCACGATGAGAAACAGCAGACCGGTTTTATTCCAGACCGGCGGCGGCGCGGCGGAAAGTACGAAGCCGTGGTTATAGCGGGCGGCGGCGGCCAGCGCGATGATGGTGGCGATCGCCAGCAGCGAAATCTGGATTTTCATGCCGCGGTCGAGCCATTTGTATTTTCCGGCGGTGATCAGTATGACGCAGATGCCGAGAATGCCCGCCGTCCAGAGAACCGGATACTGAGCAGCACCGAACAGTTCCGCACCGAGAATTCCGGCGATCAGCGAAACGCCCGCGATGTTAGCGATGGCGGTAAGCAGGTTGAGCAGAAAGAAGATGATCAGTTCCCAGCGGCCGAGCCGCTGGTAGCCGTCGAGAATGGTTTCTCCAGCGGCGGCGGTGTAACGCTGTCCGTATTCAAAAAACGGATACTTCAGCAGATTGATCAGCAGAACCATCCAGAGCAGCGAAAAGCCGTATTGCGCGCCGGCCGTTGTTGCGGAGAGCAGGTGGGAGCCGCCGATCGCCGCGCCCGCCAGCAGAATACCCGGTCCGATGCTTTTGAGAAGATTCTTCCGGCTCTCACTGTTTTTCATGGTGCCGGAGTGTTGCCGCTTCGCTTCTTTTTGAAAAGTCAAAAAGCACGTTCGGAATACCTCATGTCCAGGGTTTGGAACTTTCCGCAATTGTTTTTCCAATGTTTGGAAC
>JAQUXG010000188.1 GCA_028692515.1 Kiritimatiellales bacterium
GCGCTGATGGAAACCGGCGTGAGTACGTGAAGGAATTTTTCTTTAAACCACTCTTCGCCTTTGTGGCCGATGATCCATTTGCGCGAGAAGTATCCGGCGACGAGGGGCAGGGCGACGTAGATGCCGACCGACAGCAGCAGCGATTCCCACGGAACGGGCATCCGGTTGATGCCCAGCAGCCAGCCCCCGAGCAGGCCGTAGAGAAGGAGCATTGTCAGCGAATTAATCGCGACCATGACCAGCGTGAGTCCCTGATTGCCGCGCGCCAGATAACCCCACACCAGTACCATGGCTGTGCAGGGTGCAATGCCTAGCAGAATAGCGCCGGAGATGTAGGAGCGGTACAACTCGACGGTGCTTCCGTCTTTGACGATTTCGGTTCCGGAGAGAAGTCCCATGTTGTGAAACAGCGTCAGAAAAAATCCGGCGATGGCGAACATGGTAAACGGCTTAATGCACCAGTTGATGAAAAGCGTCAGCAGAACCGGCTTTGGCGTTTTGCCTGCTTTGACGACGGAGGCGAAGTCGATCTTCACCATGATCGGATACATCATGAAGAAAAGACAAATGGCGATCGGGATCGAAACCACCGGCGCTCCGTTTACCATGATGGCCATGCCGTCGAGTGTTTTGGCAAATCCCGGCGCGAGTTTACCGAGCAGGATGCCGCCGAAAATACAAAGTCCGACCCAGACGGTCAGGTATCGTTCGAAAATGCTGGTCATATGACGTTCATTTTTCATGGGTTCTCCTTTTTAAAACAAGGCGTTGAAGAGCAGTCCGACAAGAATGATTCCAGTGGCGGCAGTTGCAATGAATGTCGCGATCAGACGCGGCTTCATCACTTTGCGTAACAGGATCATCTCCGGCACAGAGAGCGCGGTAACGGCCATCATGAAGGCGAGAGCGGTGCCGAGACCGACGCCTTTACCAATCAGCGCTTCGGCAATCGGAATGGTGCCGAGCGCATTGGAGTAGAGCGGCACACCGCACAGCACAGCGATGATCACGCTGAGCGGTTTGTCGTCGCCCGCATAGCGCGCCAGAAAGTTCGCTGGCGCCCAGCCATGAATCGCCGCGCCGATGCCGATGCCGATCAGCAGGTAAATCCAGACGCGCCGAACGATGCCGCCGGTCTGCTCTGCGGCGTAGGCGAGCCGCTCTTTCTGCGTCATCTCCGGTTTGATTTTATTAAAGGCCTCCCCGTTGAATGCCGCCGCTTCGAGATAGGCTTCCGGTTTGAACCGCCCGATGATCAGTCCGCTGACCACCCCGATAGTGACGCCCGATACAACATAGGTCAGCGCGACTTTCCAGCCGAACGAGGCAATCAGAATGGCAAAGGCCGCTTCGTTGACGATCGGCGAAGTGATCAGGAATGAAAAGGTGATCCCAAGCGGAATGCCTGCTTCGACAAAGCCGATAAAAATCGGCACGGAGGAGCAGGAGCAGAAAGGGGTTACGATGCCGAGCAAAGAAGCCGCGAAATTTGCCTTTACGCCTTTAACGTGTTTCAGCAGCTCTTTGGTCTTTTGCGGTTGGAACCAGCTTCGCAGATACGAAATCGCAAAGATCATCAGCGACAACAGGATCAGAATTTTGATCGTGTCGTAGAAGAAGAAATGCAGACTGCTGCCGAGCGGCGACTCCACCGGTGTTTTAAATACACCCTCGACAAACAGCGTGATCAGTTTTTCCAACCATTGGAACATAGTGAATCCTTTTTATGATGCGTTTTCTTCGAGATTGCCGGGCAACTGGGCCACGAAGGCTTTGATCTCGTCGCGGACGCGGCGGTAGCAGTCGAGTTGCTCTTCTTCGGTCGCCCCTTGCGCCGCGAGCTTGCGCGCCAGCTTGGGCGGATCGTCGAACCCGTGGT
This sequence comes from Kiritimatiellales bacterium, assembly GCA_028692515.1. Classification (GTDB taxonomy): domain Bacteria; phylum Verrucomicrobiota; class Kiritimatiellia; order Kiritimatiellales; family Tichowtungiaceae; genus Tichowtungia. Next base: position 1,880 of record JAQUXG010000188.1, read on the forward strand.
GAATCACCCGTGCGGTTCCGGGAAAGATCGGGCAGGTTTCGGCGGCGTGGCTGCAGACGGTAATGACAACATCGATCGGGATATGCAGGAGATCCGCAATGTTTTCGGATTTCTGTCCGGTGATGTTCACGCCGACCTCAGCCATCACTTTGACGGCATTTGGATTGAGTCCGTGGGTTTCGATACCCGCAGAGTAGGCCTCGAATTCGTCGCTTTTCAGCGCATGAGCCCAGCCTTCGGCCATTTGGCTTCGGCAGGAGTTGCCGGTGCAGAGGAATAGAATTTTCAGTTTTTTACTCATTTTTTGCATCCTGTGATTTTAACCAATGTTTTTCTGTCGGCTTTGATGTCTAGATCGTTTTGAAGTTCTGTTTCCAACCATTGGAACAGCGGGGCGGCGGCGGAGCGGTTCAGCCGGTAGTGAACCCAGCGGCCAGCTTTGCGGCTTTTCACCAGTCCGGCACGGAGCAGTACGTCCATGTGGCGCGAGGCCGTCGCGCCGGTCACTTGCAACAATTCGATAATGTTGCAGGCGCACAGCTCATTCTGTGTCATCAGAGCGGCCGCAACCCGCAGGCGGTTGCGGTCAGAGAGAGCTTTCATGATTTCCAGCGGGTTGTTCATGCCGCCTTTATACTTAGTCATTTGGCTAAGAGTCAAACTATTAATCGAACGAATATCCCGCTTAAATACAGAATCAGATTGCTCTGGAAGCAGGTCGAGGCCTACACTCGCCGCTCTTTTTTTACCCCCTGGATGACGACGGTTATGAGTTTTGAACAGGAAATTGCCAAACGGCGGACGATTGCGATCATTTCGCATCCGGATGCCGGGAAGACGACGCTGACGGAAAAGCTGCTGCTTTACGGCGGCGCGCTTCAGCTTGCCGGATCCGTCACGGCGCGCAAGACCCAGCGTTCGACCACGTCTGACTGGATGGAGCTGGAGAAGCAGCGCGGCATTTCCGTGACGTCGACCGTACTTCAATTTGAGTACCGCGATTGTTGCATCAATTTGCTGGATACGCCCGGTCACCGCGATTTCTCAGAAGATACCTATCGTGTGCTGATGGCGGTGGATTCGGTGGTGATGGTGATCGATGCCGCCAAGGGGATTGAAAGCCAGACACGCAAACTGTTTGAAATCTGCCGGATGCGCGGTATTCCGATTTTCACCTTTATGAACAAGCTCGACCGTCCGTCGCGCGATGCGCTGTCGCTGATCGATGAGCTGGAGCAGACGCTTCAACTGCGGGTTTGTGCAATGAACTGGCCGCTGGGCAACGGTTCCGATTTTCAGGGCGTCTATGACCGGCAGGCCAAACAGGCGCACTTCTTTGAACGCACGAGTCACGGCGCCTATCGCGCGCCCGTCGCGTTACATTCTGTGACGGATCCGCTGGTTCGTGAGCGGATGCAGCCCAATACCTATGAAGCGTTGATTAATGAGCTGGATGTGCTGGACAGTGCCGGTGAATTGTTTGATCTCAAAGAGGTGCAGGCTGGCGATCTCAGTCCCGTGTTTTTCGGCAGTGCCATTAATAATTTCGGGGTTCAGCTGATGCTGGATGCCATTGTGGATTATGCCCCCGCGCCGCAGTCGCGTTTTTCCGGTACGGAAAAAATTCCGGCGAACCATCCGAAGTTTTCCGGTTTCATTTTCAAAATTCAGTCAAACATGGATCCGAAACATCGCGACCAGATCGCGTTCCTGCGCATTTGCTCGGGCGTTTTCACCCGTGATATGCGCGTGACTCATTCACGTACCGGCGAACTGGTACGGCTTTCCAGCTCGCATCGCGTTTTCGCTAAAGAACGAGAAACCGTCGAAACCGCCTATCCGGGCGACGTAATCGGTCTGGTGGGGCATTCCGGGTTCGGCATCGGCGACACGCTGACCGAAGATCCGTCCATTCGCTACGACGAAATGCCGCAGTTTGCGCCGGAATGTTTTTCAATGCTCTATAATCCCGTTCCATCGCAATACAAACGCTTTCAGGCCGGCGTGAAACATCTTTTGCAGGAAGGGGCGTTGCAGTCGTTTCACTACGCGGATCAGGCTCAGAATAATCCGCTTTTGGGAGCGGTCGGTGTGCTTCAGTTTGAGGTGTTTAAATACCGGCTGGAAAACGAATACGGGGCAACCGCTCGGCTCGAACCGGCTCCGTACAAAATCATCCGCTGGGTGGATGAATCCGCCGGACCGGCCGCGGCCGTTACCGAATCGATGCTTCCGCCCAGTTGCCGACTTCTACTGGACGACTCAAATCGCAAAGTAATGCTGTTGGAT
>JAQUXG010000189.1 GCA_028692515.1 Kiritimatiellales bacterium
GGGCGGATCGGGAAACGCCCGGCAGCTGTCCGGTTTGCGGCGTAACCGATATCCGGCAGGACGAAGATGTACTCGACACCTGGTTTTCGTCGTGGCTCTGGCCGTTCAGCGTGTTCGGCTGGCCGGAGCAGACCGCCGATCTGAAACAGTTCTATCCGACCAATACGATTGCGACCGCGCCGGAAATTCTCTTCTTCTGGGTGGCCCGGATGATCATGGCCGGCCTCGAGTTCATGGATGAAGTTCCGTTTGATACGGTTTATTTTCACGGCACCGTGCGCGACGATCAGGGCCGTAAGATGAGCAAGAGCCTTGGCAACTCGATCGACCCGCTTGGCATCATCGACAAGTACAGTGCTGACGCGCTTCGTTTCAGCCTGATGATGCTGACGGCGACGGGGCAGGACGTGTACGTCAACGACGAGAAGTTTGAGCTGGGTCGCAACTTTTGCACCAAGATATGGAACGCCGCGCGCTTTATGCAGATGAACGCCACCTGTGAAGGAGCGCTTGATCCTGAGAAGATTAATTTCAGCAAGATGACGCTGAGCCCGGACGATCAGCACATTCTTGCTAAACTGAGCGAGGCCGTCCGCAACACGGAAGACAATCTGGCGCGCTGCCGCTTTAACGATGCCGCGCTGGCGATGTATGATTTCATGTGGCACCACTATTGCGACTGGTACGTCGAATATTCCAAGAGCGTGTTCCGCAGCGAAGACGCGCAGCGCAAGATGGAAGTTGAGCAGGTGATGCACTATGTTTTTTCCAGCGCCATCCGCCTGCTGCATCCCTTCATTCCGTTCATCACCGAAGAGCTGTGGCACGGCATGGGATACAATATTTCCAGCGACTCCATTCAAACCGCCCCGTGGCCGAAAGCGCTGTCGTATGAAGACCTCAGCGCATGGGGCGTTCAGCGGACAACCGTTGACTATGTGGATGCCAAGCACGATCTGATTCGCGTTGGTCGTACGTTGCGCACGGATTATAACCTGACGCCGAAACAGCAGGCGAAGTTCTACATTCGTCCGGCGCAGGAACGCACCGGCAAAATTCTGCGTGAAGACGTCGCGTCGGTTTCATTACTGCTTGGTGCGGAATCCATTGAGATTGATCGCGATTTTACACCCGACGGGGCGATGCCCAGCGGACTGAGTCAGCTCGGAACCGTTTATATGTCGATTGAAGGGCTGGTTAATACTGCGGCCGAAGTTGCCAAGTTGAAGAAGCAGATCGAAGTCGTCGAAAACGGCATCACCGGGATCAGCAAGAAACTTTCCAACGCCAACTTCGTCAGCCGGGCACCGGCCGATGTGGTCGCCGGCGAAGAGAAACGCAAAAGCGAGCTGCTCGAAAAGCGCGAAAAACTCCAGAAGCTGATCGAAACGCTTTCAGCGTAAGGTAAATCATGAGCGGACTTAAACCCAAAGCGCAACGGCTTCCGCAGTGGATGCGGCGTCCGATCGCGACGGATCAAAACTATCCGGATGTGAGTAAGCTGCTGGAGAGTCTTCAGCTCAATACAGTCTGCGCCAGTGCGAAGTGTCCAAACCGGCACGAGTGCTGGAACCGCGGTACGGCGACGGTGATGATTCTCGGCAATACCTGCACGCGTAACTGCCGCTTTTGCAATGTGAACGCCGGTAAGCCTGACGCGGTTGATCCGGACGAACCGGCGCGCGTGGCCGAAGCCGCGAAGCGGCTGAATCTGCGTCATATGGTGATCACCAGCGTTACGCGCGATGATCTGCCCGACGGCGGCGCGCAGGCTTTTGCGAATACGATTCGTGCGGTTAAAGAGGCAATGCCGGAAGTCTCGGTTGAGGTGTTGACGCCCGATTTTGTGGAGCATCTTGATGTTGTGTTGAAGGCGATGCCGGATGTGTTTAATCACAATCTCGAAACCGTGAAGCGGTTGCAGGCGACGGTTCGTCCGCAGGCGAGCTATGAAAAATCGCTGGCGACCCTGCGTCTCGCCGCAGCGCGGGGCGGCGTTCAGGTGAAATCCGGCCTGATGCTCGGGCTCGGCGAAACCGATCAGGAAATCTTCCAAACCCTGGAAGATTTGTTTGCGGCGGGCGTTCGCCTGCTGACGCTGGGGCAGTATCTGGCTCCGACCCGCGAGCATCATCCGGTTGAGCGCTATCTTTCTCCGGAACATTTTGATGAACTGGCGGCGAAAGCGCGGTTGATGGGGTTCGACGGCGTGGCCGCCGGACCACTGGTACGCTCTTCTTACCGGGCGGACGAATTGGCGAACAACAAGGGCCCTCACTGATGGCAACCATTGCGCAGTATAAAGAGGTCGTGAAGGTCGCAGTACTGATTCCGGCGTTCTGTGAAGAAAAAACCGTTGCGGATGTGGTTCGGCAGGCGAGAGCTTACGTCCCGGACGTGATCGTGGTGGACGATGCTTCAACGGATGAAACCGCCGCGCGCGCTGAGGCCGCCGGCGCCACCGTAATCCGCCGCAAACAGAACGGCGGCAAAGGGGCCTCTCTGACCGAGGGCTTTCATTATGTACTGGATCAGGGTTTTGATGCGGTCATCGCATTGGATGCCGATGGATTTCATGATCCGGCAGAGATTCCTAAATTTCTGGAAGCGTATTACCGAACCCATCTGCCGGTGCTGATCGGCAACCGCATGGCGGATGTAAGGCGTATCCCGGTAGTGCGCCGTTGGACGATTCGCATGATGAGTTATTGGCTTGACCGTCTGCTGAAGGTTTATGTGCCCGATCCGCCATGCGGGTTCCGCTTTTATCGCTGCGATGTGCTGCCGTTTCTGCTGGAAGAAAAATCGTCGCTTCCTTCTGAATTTGAAACCCTGCTCAATATCGCGTCCCGCCGCATTCGCGTCGGATCGGTACGGGTTACCAAGCAACCGAAGCGGCACAAGAGTGTGATTGCTCCGTTCCGTGACTTGATCCGCTTTTTTAGGGTGCTCAGTAAATATCATAAAAAAACACATAAGTTCCGGCGGAAAATCCGGTTGGTTGAAGAGGAGTTATGAGAAAACATTTTATTCTGCTGTCCGTGCTGATTTCGTTGGCATTCTCTGTTCCGGCTGAAGAGACGGTGCATTCATCGCGCGGTGAGAAAATCGCCGTTTGGCTTCAGGAAAAAGGGCTTTCGCCCGATGCGGCGGTCGCGGCCATTTCAACCCTGCCGATTGTTGAGCTGCGCGGTGCGGTTCCGGTTGGCATTGTCGCGTTTAAAATGCCGTGGTGGCGGGTTTTTCTGATCGCGGTGGCGGGCAACATGATTCCGATCCCGGTCATTCTTTTGCTGTTGGGTCCGCTGTCACGCGCCTGCATGAAATTCTCCGCCGGACGGAAATTTTTTGACTGGCTGTTTGCCCGTACCCGCAAAAAAAGCGCCAGCATTGAAAAATATGAAGCGCTCGGCCTGACCATTTTTGTGGCAATTCCTTTGCCGATGACCGGCGCATGGACCGGCGCAATGGCGGCGTTTGTCATGGGAATCCCGTTTTGGAAAGCGATGCGCTACATTCTGCTCGGCGTAATGATTGCCGGCATTATTATGACAACGCTCTCGCTTCTCGGATGGATCGGCGCAGCCATTGCCGGCGCGGTATTGATTGGTCTGGCGGTGCTGACGCTGGCGCGCACGTTTAAGCCGTGGTAAGCAGAGCTATGGAGTTGCCGTCGGTCTCGTCGGTCGGCCGCCGCCTCTTCCGCCGCCGCCCGGCATGGATGTGGCCTGAATCGTCTCATCAATGTACTTGGCAAACGTCTCGGCTTCTTCTGCGGTATATCCACTGGTCAGACCCAGTTCAATAAAACGCTGATTACGTTCGTCCTCAAGAAGCGGCCGCAGTTCTGTGGTTGTTTCCTCCAGCGTATGCCGGATTTCCCGCCGCTCTTCGGGCGAGGTGTCCGGCGAGGTCATTTTTTCAGTCAGCTTCCAGGTTTCATCCATCAGGCTCAGCATGTTTTCGTATTGTGCCTTTTCCTTCTCGTCCAGATTCGACGTGTCCCGATCAAGCAGTGCGGCGGCTTTTTGTGAAAACGCGTTCTGAATGTTCTGGCGAAACTCCTCGCGGCGCGCCATCAGCTCTTCATAATGCTTCGGATCCGTTTTTTTCATCTCTTCCATTCGTGCCTGCTGCTCGGCAGGAGAGGGAAATCCGCCACC
>JAQUXG010000190.1 GCA_028692515.1 Kiritimatiellales bacterium
ACGGTGACGCCCGCACCTTTGCGTCCTTTGGTTTCCCGTCCGACACGAACAATGCCGTCGCCTTTCGGGGCGGACGTCTTTTGTTGCGGCTTATTCTTCACGCCTTTGGCGTGACAGGTTTTCGGCGGGAGCTGACTTCCCGGAGTGTTTTTACTCCACTCCGGGGTCAGATTCAGGCTGCTCAGGTCGATGGGCATATTATTCAGCAGCAGGTTCCTGCATCTCTTCAGCAGGCGTTTCGACCACCTCAAGTACCACCGCTGTTTCGGGAACTTCCTCCTCCGCGTCGAGAACGGCGGCAGAAACAATCTTATCGCCATCCTTGAGGTTGAAGAGTCGAACGCCCTGTGTGTTGCGGCCGATAATGCGCAGGTCACTGGCTCCGATGCAGATCATCTGTCCGTTCTGCGAGATGAGCATGATGCGGTGATCATCGTGTACGGCGTGCGCACTGACGACTTTGCCGTTACGCTCGGTGGTCTGAATGCTGATGATTCCCTTTCCGCCGCGGCTTTGCAGGCGGTACTCATCAAAGTTTGTCCGCTTGCCGTAGCCGTTTTCGGTGATCGCCATCATGGTCGATTCGGTATCGACGATATCGATGGAGACTACTTCATCGTCATCGGTCAGGGTGACGCCTTTGACGCCGCGCGAAACACGGCCAAGCGGCCGGGCATCGCTTCCCTTGAAGCGAATGGCTTTGCCGTTTTTCATGCTGAGGATGATTTCGTTGGTGCCGTCGGTCAGCTGTACGCCGAGCAGTTTATCGTCTTCATCGATGTTGATGGCGTTGATGCCGCCGGCGCGGATGTTCTTGTAGGCGGAAAGAACCGTCTTCTTAATGATGCCTTTTTTGGTGGCCATGAAGAGGTTGTGCTTATCGTCATCGAGTTCGCGTACGCACAGGATGGCGGCCAGTTTTTCATCCGGTGCCATTTCAATGACGTTGGCGAGCGAACGACCGCGTGCCTGACGGCTGCCTTCCGGTACGTAGTAGGCTTTCAGCCAGTACATGCGGCCCGCTTCGGTGAAGCAGAGCAGGTAGTCGTGCGTCGAAGCGCTGAAGATGTGCTCAACGAAGTCCTCGTCTTTGGTGCTCATGCCGATCACGCCCTTGCCGCCGCGTCGCTGCTGGCGATAGGTATCGGTCGGGACGCGCTTGATGTAGCCGGTATTGGAAAGGGTGATCACGCACGGCTCATCGGCGATGAGATCCTCCATGTTGATCTCGCCTTCGTTGATGCACAGCTCGGTACGGCGCGGTTCGCCGTATTTGGCACGGATCTGTTCGAGGTCTTCCTTAATGACGATGAAGATCTTTTCCGGATTGGCCAGCAGGTCTTCGAGATAGTCCATCAACTTTTTGAGCTCGGCGAATTCGGCTTCCACTTTTTCGCGTTCAAGACCGGTCAGCTGGTAAAGACGCATGTCGAGAATCGCTTTAGCCTGAATTTCGCTCAGCCCGAATTTTGCACTCAGTGCGGCCTGCGCATCTTCGCGGTTTTTTGAATCACGGATGATGCGAACCACTTCGTCCATGTTATCCATGGCGATCAGGAAGCCTTCGAGGATGTGGGCGCGGGCCTGCGCTTTTTCGAGATCGAACTGCGTGCGGCGGGTGACGACTTCGAAGCGGTGTTCGATGAAACACTGCAAAACCTCTTTCAGGTTCATAACGCGTGGTTTGCCTTTATCAATGGCCAGCATGATGGAGCCAAAGGTCGATTCCATCTGCGTGTATTTATAAAGACCATTGAGCATCACGCGCGGAACGGCACTTCGCTTGAGTTCAACGACGAGCCGGATGCCTTCTTTGCCGGATTCATCCCGGATATCGGAAATGCCGTCGAGAATCTTGTCGCGAACCAGCTGAACCATCTTTTGAATCAGGAGGGTTTTATTCAGCGCGTAAGGGATCTCGCTGATGATAATGCGCGCCTTGCCGTTTTCGTCTTCTTCGATCTCGGCTTTACCGCGCATTTTAATTTTGCCGCGGCCGGTGGTATAGAACTCACGGATCGCACCCAGACCATGAACCATTCCGGCGGTCGGAAAGTCGGGTCCTTTGACGTATTCGCAGAGATCTTCAGCCGTCGCATCGGGGTTGTCGATGAGATGAATGGTTCCGTCGATCACTTCGCTGAGGTTGTGCGGCGGAATGTTGGTGGCCATCCCGACGGCAATCCCGGTGGATCCGTTAACCAGCAGATTGGGAATGCGGGCTGGAAGAACAGAGGGTTCAAGCAGCGATTCATCGAAGTTCGGGCGCATATCGACGGTATTTTTTTCGATATCGGCCAGCATTTCTTCAGCCAGCGGACGCAGACGACACTCGGTGTATCGATAGGCCGCAGCGCGGTCCCCGTCGATGGAGCCGAAGTTTCCCTGTCCGTCGATCAGCATGGCACGCATCGCGAAATCCTGAGCCATACGAACCATCGTGTCGTATACGGCGGTGTCACCGTGCGGATGATAATTACCGATCACTTCCCCGACCACTTTCGCGCATTTGACGTAGGCTTTGTTGTGCGTCCAGCCGCGTTCTTTCATGGCGTAAAGGATGCGCCGGTTGCCGGGTTTCATGCCGTCGCGCACATCGGGCAGGGCGCGGCCGACAATCACCGACATGGAGTAGTCGATGTAGGCGCGCTGCATTTCATCTTCGATGTTGATCAGATCAATACGTTCGTTTGTGTTTTCCATAAGTCGTGTTCCTTAGATATCGAGATTGGTGACGTTCAGGGCGTTGTCTTCGATGAACTGCCTGCGTGGAGGAACTTCGTCACCCATGAGAATGGTGAACATTTCATCGGCCTTCACGACATCGTCCAGAACCACCTTGGTCATGCGGCGTGCGGCCGGATCGAGTGTGGTTTCCCAGAGCTGTTGCGGGTTCATTTCCCCCAACCCTTTATAGCGCTGAATCGACATGCCCTTGCGGCCGAGAATGCGGACCGCGCTGATTAGATCCATGAGGGACGTCGCCGGGATTTTCGTACCTTTGTCGTCGAGGATAAATTGCGGATCTTCAGATTTAACCAGCTGTGTGGCGGTAAAGCCGAGTTCATTCAATTTAGCGATGATGCCCGCCAGAGGTTTCGCTGTAAGTAGCTCTCTGTAGCGGACGCTGTGTGCGGTCGGCACAGCATCGCTGGCTTCCACCTCGGCGCCATGCAGTGTTTCATCGGCTTTTGCGATAATGGCTTTAAGATCTGCTTCGTCAACGGCGTAACGGTATTCGGGCTCTCCGTCGACTCCATCGATAATCGCCATGTACGCCGGGAAAACGCCGGTTTCCGGGTTGCGATGCTTGAGATATTTCTCCAGCGGAACGCCGCGTCGGCGGAGTTTATCGGCGATCTCTTCAATCTTTACCAGGTTTTCGAGAAGTTCGCGCAGCCCTTTGGTATCGAGCAGTTGTTCGCCGTCCATTTTCTGGAGCAGCAGGCCGTCGGCACCGAGATCGAGCAGGATCTGTGTCAGGTGGGCATCGCTTTCCACATATTCTTCGCGCTTGCGGCGGGTCACTTTATAGAGCGGCGGCTGGGCGATATAGATGTAGCCATGTTCAATTAGTTGCGGCATCTGACGATAGAAGAAGGTCAGCAGCAGCGTGCGGATGTGCGCGCCGTCAACGTCCGCGTCGGTCATGATGATGATTTTATGGTAGCGCGCCTTCTCAATGTTGAAATCATCCGAGCCGATACCGGTTCCGATCGCGGTGATCATTGTGCGGATTTCGTCATTGTTCAGCACTTTATCCAGACGCGCCTTTTCGACGTTAATGACCTTACCTTTCACGGGGAGAATTGCCTGAAATTCGCGCTCGCGGCCTTGCTTCGCTGAACCGCCAGCAGAGTCACCTTCTACGATGAACAGTTCGGTTTTGGCCGGGTCGCGACTCGAGCAGTCGGCCAGCTTGCCGGGCAGTCCGCCGCTCTCGAGCGCGCCTTTGCGGCGAGCGAGGTCGCGGGCTTTGCGCGCCGCGCTACGTGCGCGGGCCGCGACAACGGCTTTTTCAATGATCGTGCGGGCCACGGACGGATTTTCTTCGAAGTACGTTCCCAGCTCTTCGTTAACGATCTGCTGAACGATCCCTTCGATGTCGCCGTTGCCGAGTTTGGTCTTGGTCTGGCCCTCAAACT